>JAPLYY010000108.1 GCA_026395315.1 Candidatus Shapirobacteria bacterium
TGAAAAATATAAAATTTAAAATTTAACCACTATGGGATTACCATCGCCATCACTCAAATTTATTATTAAAATGTTTAAAAAACATCATCTTGGTGGACCAATTCTTACTTTAGGTAACCAAGACATCTATGCCGATTATAATCAAATATTAAAATACTTTAGTCAACTTCATTATCGACCACACCACATTGACACTCCCAAACTTTCTTCAAGCCAAGATTTAATTAAAATTAATTCACAAGCCAAAAACTATATTCATGCCTCAACTTTTTTTGAATCATTGGGTGTAAAAACCAAAGAATACTTTGATATTGACAAATTTGATTTCGATAGTCCCAAAATTATTCATGATCTACAACAACCCATACCTAAAAAATTTTATAATTATTTTAATTTTATCCTGGATTCAGGCACTATCGAACATATATTTGATATTAAAAATGTCATGGACAATATTGTTAAAGTCACCAAAATTGACGGCTTTGTCCTTCATCTCACTCCTACCCAAAATTTCATTAATCATGGCTTTTATCAAATATCTCCGACATTTTTTTATGATTATTACACCCAAAACGGATTTAAAATTATTGAAAGCTATTACATCGAAACGCGATCAAATTGTTACCGTTTTTTTCAATATGATCAAAAAAACGATTATACTGGTTTGTTTATTAATCCCTTAAACCGAATCGGTTCTTGTTTTTTGGTAAAAAAAGTAAAAAATATTTCTTCTTTAATTAATCCGACTCAATATTATTATCAACAGATATCCCAAAACCCAGATAGTTCCAAAAAAGACTTTAATCGTTCTAAACTCGACAAGCTAACCAATATATTTAGAAAATTCCTACCCTTTAAATTCCATGCCTACTTTTTCAGTCTCTGGTATGTTTTAAAAGGTCTTGTTCAAAAAAGAAAATATTTTGACCTTAATTTTAAATGAAATCAATTCTTTTTATTGCCAATAACTGTGTCAAAAACCAAGGTCTTAGCGGAGGAGATCGTATATTTACCGAGTTACTCCGACATTGGCAATCAAAAATTAATTTATTTGTCATGGGATCTGACGAAACCAAACAATTTTTATATCTTCATAAACTAAAACAAATTCCATTTTTATTAACCACAAAAAAAACTCTCGACACCAATCTTTATTCTTCAATTTCACTAATTTATCATTATGTATTTCGTGTATTTACCGCAATATTTTATATTTTGTCTCACCATAGTAATATTTTTAAATTTAACTATGTCTATTCAGTTTCTGATTTTTATCCGGATTTTCTACCGGCATTATTTATTAAATTAATTCATCCTAAAACTAAATGGATCGCCGGATTTTACCTTTTTGCTCCTAACCCATTTTCACCTCAATCTCCATACACAATAAACCACCGTTTCTTCCGAGGTTTGATGTACTATATCTCCCAACGTCCTGTTTATTTTTTAGTTAAAACTTTTGCTGATATTATTTTTATTACTTCCACTCCTGACAAAAAATTTTTCCCTGGAAAAAAAGTTGTCATTATCCGTGGTGGAGTTGATATTTCTCCTGCCAAAAATTATCTTCAATCAATCAGTCAGACCTCTTTCTCAAATAAAAAGTTTGACGCAGTTTATCTCGGTAGACTCCATTTCCAAAAAGGTATTATGGAACTGGTTGATATCTGGAATTTAGTCTTAAAAAAACTCCCTCAAGCCAAATTAGCTATTATCGGCGACGGTAATCTGGAACACGATTTGAAAACTAAAATTTCCCAACTAGGCGTACAAAACAATATTAAATTATTTGGTTTTTTGGATGGTCAGCCAAAATATCAAATTTTTAAAAATAGTAAAATAATAGTTCATCCGGCAATTTATGATAGTGGCGGCATGGCTGCCGCTGAAGCTATGGCTTGGGGTTTACCCGGAGTTTCCTTTAATCTGGAATCTCTTAAAAGCTACTACCCTCAGGGAATGTTAAAAGCCAAATGTTTTAATATCCAGGATTTTGCTGACAAAATATATCTCCTCCTTACTAATAAAACTCTTTATCGGAAACAATCTTCTTTAGCTTTAAATTTAATTCATCGACAATGGTCTTGGGAAAAAAGAGCTTCCGAAATATACGACCAGGTTTTTAAGATTTAATACTTTAAAATATCCATATCTGATAAAATTACCAAATGCTGGATGTATTGTTGATTAATCCCTCTATTTCCTATGCCAATCTTTCTGAAGACATGCCGGATGATAATTATCACCATTATCCACCTTTAGGATATTTATATTTGGCCGCAACTCTACGCCAAAAAGGTTTTAAAGTCGACGTTGTCGACACTTCCACCAATCTGACACTAAACCAAACTCTAACTCTGATAAAAAGAAAAAAACCAAAAATAATTGGTCTGTCCGCCATGTTGGCCAATATGCGGGGCGCTTATCAACTGGCTATTGAAATTAAAAAAAAGATAAGACCATCACCTGTAATAATTCTTGGCGGTCATCATGTTAGTTCTGATCCAACTATTATTAAACGTTTCCCTTGTTT
>JAPLYY010000003.1 GCA_026395315.1 Candidatus Shapirobacteria bacterium
TAAAAACGGCAACTGAAGGCAAATATGTAACGGTGGTAAACCCAGTAAGATCGAGAGAATTGTGGAAAGATAAGAGTTTGAAACCAATTGAGGATCAGTATAAAACAATAAATAATTTAGGATTAAAAGCAACGTGGCTGGTGCAAGATGATGTAACCGAGGACAAAGAATTGATATCAAGAATTAAAAGTTTTGATCAAAATCAGGAATTGGGGTTGTTTTTGGAAGTGAGTAAAAATTTGGCGTATAAATCGAGGATTTATTTTAATGAACAGAGGCCGTGGTATGACCCGGGGGTAGTGTTTTTGTCAGGGTATAGTCAAAGCGAAAGGAAAAGATTGATTGACACAATGATGAATGATTTTAAGACAACTTTTGGCTATTTACCAAAATCAGCCGGGGCCTGGTGGATAGATAGTATAAGTCAACAATATCTGGAAAATAAGTATGGCATTAAAACAGTGATGATAGTGGCTGATCAAAAAACTACCGATAATTATGGAATATGGGGACAGTGGTGGGGAGTACCCTACCATCCAGATCCGAAAAATATTTTAGTTCCGGGAAAGTCGAAAACGGTAGTGATTCAGTGGGCGCAGAGAGATTTAGCCAAAGCCTACAACGGTGAAGGTAAACAAACATCGAATTACTCGATCCAGGCAAATGATTACACCAGTCTGGGGTTGGATATTAAATACTTTGAAAAATTAGCAAAAGTTTATTTGGAGGCGGGGCAATTAACAGTGGGATTGGAGACAGGGATGGAAAGTGTGGGACAGGAAACAGAATACGAAAAACAATTGCAGTGGTTGGCCGATAACAAAGTCCAAAGTGTGACAATGAGTGAATTCAGCGATGTTTACGGGAGTAATAATCCGGAAAAAGTGACTTTGGGTGAGTGGACATTAACTCCGGAGTACCGGGAGAACAAAACATTGGGTGAAAGGACTGACTATATAAAAGGAATGGTATTTAAAGATTATTTTGATAAAGATGAAGCGAATTTTTTAAACCGGGTGTACACAAAAAATAATTTAGTAGACAGTTTTAGAATGCCCTGGAGATGGATTATTGGAGGGATATTACTATTATTGATAATTGTCAGTAAAACCAGCTGGAGAATCCTGATACCAGGATTGGTGATATTAACAGTGGCTAGACTGTTACGTTATTCAGTAGTCAACGGAGAAAGGATGTTGGGAGTACTGGTGGATAGTTTTCGATTTGTGGGAATGAGCGATAAGTTGAGATTAGTAAATCAGGATTTTCCGGGGGTAGTGGCAAGGTCAATGTTAAAAATAGAAGTTAAAGATGTTTATTTTTTTATTTGGATAGTGATGGCAATTATTATTAGTTTGGGGGTGAGACTTTATGACAAGAGAAGAACGAATAAATAAAGTAATGGAGCAGAGACAGAAAGCTGTAGTGATCCTGGAGGACATTCATGATCCGCATAATGCGGCGGCAGTGTGGCGGAGCTGCGATGCATTTGGCATCGGGACGGTGTATTTAATTTTTAATAAAGAAAAAGAATTTAATCCAAAAAAAATCGGTAAAGCATCATCGAGCTCGGCCAATAAATGGCTCCAATTTAAAATATTTCATTCGACAGAGGAGTGTTTAGATGAGGTTAAAAAATTAGGTTATAAAACCTATGCGACCGTGCTTGATAAAGAGGCAAAAAGTATTTATGAAACAAAGTTTGTGGAGAAAGCAGCCATAATGCTGGGAAATGAGCACGCGGGATTATCAGAAACAGCCATAAAGATGGCGGATTTTAAAGTTTATATTCCGATGATGGGAATGGTACAGTCGCTGAATTTATCGGTAACGGCGGGAATATGTGTGTTTGAATTGAGCAGACAATTTAAATCCCCTTCGGCTACGCCGCTTTCCCCTTTGAAGAAAGGGGAACTTTAAAAATGATAAGATCGCGTATGACACAGGAAGCGACGGTGGTGTATTTAGTGAAAGATAATAAAGTTTGTATGGGAATGAAAAAGAGAGGGTTTGGGATAGGAAGATGGAACGGTTTTGGGGGGAAGCCTAAAGACAAAGAGATGATCGAGGAAACGGCAGTTAGAGAATTATTGGAAGAATCGGGAGTAAAAGCAGATAAAGAGAATTTAATTAAAAGAGGAAAGTTTTATTATTATCAACCCAACGGTGATTGGCAAATAAATGTTTTTATTTTAAATATCTGGGAGGGTGAACCGGCAGAAACCGAGGAGATGAAACCGGAGTGGTTTGAAATTGAGAAACTGCCATTGGAACAAATGTGGGAGAACGATGCCCTGTGGATAGGCAGAGTTTTAAAAGGAGAAAGGTTAACAGGAACTGTCTGGCACGATGAAAATGACAAGGTGGTTAAATACGAACTGAAGGAAGTGGTTTAAGAAGAATCGTGAGAGGCAATTATGCCACGGGCGGCGATAATGCCGGTGGCGGCGGCACCAACAATATTGCCGGAAACTCCGGCGCCATCGCCAGCGACAAAGAGACCAGGGATTTCGGTTTCGAGAAATTTATTGGTTCTGATCCGGGAACCGCGGAGTTTGACTTCGGGGGCATAGAGAAAATTGGAACCGGAATTAATTCCGGGTAAAACATTATTCAAAATGATAAGTGATTCAAGAATATTAGTGACCAACCGATAGGGCAAAGCCATGGAAATATCACCCGGGGTGCAATCGGTTAAAGTGGGAGTGAGTGAACTTTTGGTAATCCGGTGAGAATTACTGCGGCGATGTCTTTGTAAATCACTGAGGCGTTGGATAATCGGTTTACCGCCACCGATAGTGGTCGCCAGTTTGGCAATAGAAATGGCGTAATCAGTGGTGTTTTCTACCGGTTCGGTCAGACGGATTTCCTGAACTAAAGCAAAATTACTATTGGGTGATTCATTGCCGGAATTGGAGTGACCATTGACACAAACATAGTCACCATAATTTTCGACGGCAACATAACCATTGGGACAAGGACAAAGAGTACGCATGGTATCATCGAAAGTCGGCGTCTGAAGTGAGTAGATACATTCATACATAACTTTAGATTGGT
>JAPLYY010000041.1 GCA_026395315.1 Candidatus Shapirobacteria bacterium
CAAAAACTGATTCAAAATCGGTGCTGATAGTATCGAGTTTTGATTTTAGGAATTGGGGTAAATTTTCTTTGGTAATAGGAACATTACCTTCTTCGATTTTTTGACGCATCCGCCGGGCGATTTCTTCGGCTCGTCTGACTGAGGCTTTTTCCCGAAGAACTATTTTGTAAGCTTCGATGATTAACCGGGTATCACTAATTGAAGAGAGAGCCCGGGCGTGGCCTTCGGAAATTAGGCCGGATAATAAACCGTCTTTGAGGGCGTCAGGCAGAGTTAATAATTTAAGACAATTGATGACGTAGGGGACGCTCTTACCGACTTTTTTTGCGATACCGTTGTTATCCAGGCCAAACTCTTCTTTGAGACGGAGAAAGGCTTTGGCGCGCTCAATTGGGTTAAGATCTTTGCGTTGGACGTTTTCGACGATAGCCATTTCCAACATTTGTTGGGGAGTGGTTTTTTTAATGATAGCCGGGACATAAGGTAACTTAAGTATCCGGGCAGCCCGCCAACGGCGTTCACCGGCAATGATTTGGTAGCCGGCGGGGGTTTGAGCAATAATTAGGGGTTCAAGGATGCCGTGTTCGCGGATGGATTCGACCAGTTCGGCAACCGAGTCGGGGTTGATAATCCCCCGGGGTTGAAGCGGGTTGGGTTCGAGTTGATTGGTAGGAATCTGGGTAATGTCTTTCATGATTAAAGTTACCATGAAAACACCTGTGAAAAAAAGAGATCAGTTTATGCTTTTACAACAGTAATGAACTTTTTGCCGAGTTTGGTGATGAATTTGACGATACCGGCGCGCATAGCGTAGATGGTAAAATCTTTACCGGCTTTGGTACCGATACCGGCGTGAAAAGAGGAGCCACGCTGACGGACAATAATTTGGCCGACAGTGGCTTTTTGGCCACCGAATTTTTTAACCCCCAGTCTTTGGCCGGGACGATTGGATTTTTGATTAGTTTTACCCTGCGATTTGGTATGGGCCATATAATTTAAAAAATAAAAAAACTCTAAAGTCTAAACTCTAAAAAAAATTAATTATTAATTTTTAAAATTTTAATATCGGTTAGTTGAGCGCGGAAACCGGTGTGACGGCGGTAACGGGACTTGGCTTTGTAGGTAAGGATATCCAGTTTTTTACCTTGAAAAGATTTGACGACTTCGTATTCGACAACGGCACCTTTGATGGTCGGAGTACCAACTTTGGTAATTTTGTCGTCAACAAATAAAAGAACTTGGTCAGTAGTAGTTTTTTTACCGGCTTCCAGCTCTTGGAGATCGACAGTAATAACCTGGTTTTCAGTGATTTTAAATTGACTGCCGGAAATGGCAATAACGGCGTATTTCATAAGAAGAGATTATAGCACACTTAGGAAGAGTAGATAATGCCTAAAGAGAAGAGTAAAGCGATGATTGATGAACCACCAACAGAGAGAAACGGTAAGGGAATGCCGGTAACAGGTAGAATTCCATATGAACCAATAATTAATAATGCACCTAAAATACCTAATTCTTCGGTGATACCGGCAAAAATAAAATCAGTATGTTTTTCGGGGAGAAACAAAAGTTGTCCCTGAGTCCCCTTTCGATAACCTTTACCAAAAAGTCCGCCGGAACCGATGGCAATTTTTGATTGAATAACATTGTAACCATTACCCATGGGGTCGAGACTAGGATTAATAAAGGTTTCAATCCGGTGCCGTTGATAATCATGGAGGGCGAATTTCCAAATTAACGGGGACAGTATCAGTAGACATAATGCCAAAATTACGGCAAACTTTAGTGACCGGCGATGGTAAAGGATGAAGGGGATAATCAGACAAAGAATAGTCAGAGCACTGCCAAGATCGGGCTGGATGAGGGTGATGATGACGGGGATAGCAATTAACCAGGTGCGTTTGGTGTTAACCAAAAAGAGTAGGAGCCAGGGCTTGATGATTTCCGAGGGCTGAATGGTGCCGATACCAAAGTCGATCCAGCGTCGGGAACCCCTGGTAATAGTGTTGAGAATTATTGGCAGCAGTACTAAGAAACAGGAACCAACAAAAATTAAAGTCCGAGATGACTTGACAGTATTGGGGTCAATTTGACGGCCGACAAAAAATAGAATAATGCCAATAATCCAGGCGATAAGTTGTTTGACTAATAGCCCCGGAGAGAGTGAGCTAATCATCAGTAAATTGAGGCAAAACAGAACAGCTAAACTGATAGCAACGGGGAGAAAATGGCGAAACGTCATTAATCGACTTTAATAACTTGTAGCTCCGGGCCTTGGACAAGACTGACGGCTAGAGTTTTAGACTTAATTTGGGCGGTAAAACTGGCCGGCCAGGAGGGGGCGATGATTTTTATTTTAGAATCTAAGTTTAATCCTTGTTCTTTGCGGAGAATCTGGATTTGACGGACGAAATCGCGATACTCACCTTCGGTGATTAAATCGGCAGTTAAATTAGTGTCTAATTTAACCGAATATTCGGCTGATTTGACAAAATTAACCTGTTTGATGTTGGTTTCCTGACAGATAATCTCGATTAGTTTTGGATCGGTGATGGGATTAGGAGTAGAAATGGTGACTAAGGCTAAAGGTTGGCGGATTTTGATAGCGGCGGCCTGACGCTGACCGTGAATAAGTTGGCAAATATCCCGAACATTCGGCATCAGTTTATTCAGATTATCGTCAATGAGAGACAAATCAGCAGTCGGCCAAGTTTCCAGGTGGACAGATTTAGTGGTAGAAAAATTGGTCTGGTGAAGATTTTGGTAAAGATATTCGGCGATAAACGGGGTGAATGGAGCGATGAGTCTAAAATAATTGCCAAAAACGTAGGCCAAAAGAGCGGAGTTATCGGTGCGGTCGCGATTACGACGGATATACCAAGTGGATAAATCGCTTAAGAAATCCTGAAGCGACTGAGCGGCTTTATTGGAACTAAATTTGTCTAAATCTTTAGTGACTGAATTGATGGTTTGGTGAAGGCGGGAAATTAACCAGCGGTCAAGAGTATCGGTGGCCGAATGAGGGTCAAAATCGTTGACTTTAAAATCAGCAGAACCAGTATGTTGAGTAAAGAAACGATAGGAGTTCCACAAAATCAGGAAGAAATCGCGTTTGATCTGGTTGGCAATATTGTAGCCGAAATTAACATTGGCATGAGATTTTTGGAGACTATATAACCAACGCATGGCATCAGCGCCCATTTTGGTAACAGCGTCATCATAGGGAATGCCATTTTTTTTAGTTTTATGGATAGGATCACCATTTTCGTCGCGGACCTCACCGTGGGCGACGACATTTTTGTAGGGAATGGTGTTTTCTAAAGCAACACTAAAAAAGAGCATGGAGTAGAACCATAAACGGACCTGTTCAATCATTTCTAAAACCAAGTCAGCGGGGAACCATTTTTGCCAATAAGATTTATCGGAAAGATATTTTAAAGTGGAAAAAGGGACAACTCCGGCATCCAGCCAACAGTCGCCAACGTCGGTGATTCTGGAAACGTTTTTACTGCATTTAGGGCATTTTATTTCAATAGTATCAATCCAGGGACGGTGAAGTGAGGTTAACCCAACGACCAGCTCAGGATTGATGGCTTTGGCTTTGAGTTCTTCAAGGCTGCCGATAACGGTCAACTCACCGCAGCTGCATTTGTAAAAAGGCAGGGCTAAACCGTAGAAACGTTTACGGCTGATCATCCAATCTTCCATAGAATCGAGCCAATTTTGCATCCGGCGGCCAACGTATTTGGGATGCCAATTGATTTTATTGGCAGCGGCCTTCATCAAAGGACGGATGTCATCGGATTTGATATACCAGGAATCTTCCAGGCGGAACAAACATTTGGTTTTACAGCGCCAACAGTGGGGATAACGATGGATAATTGGTTCGGTTTTAAATAAATTACCGGATGTCTCTAAATATTCGATTACCTGTGGGGCAACATCGTGGGCATATAAACCTGACAACTCACCGTAGCCTTCCAAAAAGTGACCACGTTCATCCAGCGGAGCCACCATATCTGATTTAAGTTTTTTGCCTAATTCAAAATCTTCCTGACCACAGCCGGGGGCAATATGAACTACGCCGGTCCCCTCCTCCGGGTTAACTAAATCCCAATTGGTAATATAGTGTTTAATGTTTTCTTGGGCGGGGATATTATAAAGAGAGTCGTATTCCAGATTAAGCAAAGTGTTGACATCGATTGATTCGTAATCGGTTAAACCGAGACGTTTGGCTGAAAGCTCTGCCAAATAAAGTGTTTGACGATCATGTTTAGCTTTAACATATTGATATTCAGTGTTAATAGCTAATAAAACATTAGCGGATAAAGTCCAGGGAGTGGTGGTCCAGGCGAGCACATATTCATTGTCGCGGTCTTTTAATTTAAACTTTAAATAGACCGAAGTATCGGTTATTTCTTTGTAGCCGTCGGCTTCTTCGTGTTGGGACAAACCGGTTTCGCAGCGGGGGCACCAGGTGGCAGCACTTTTCTTTTTGCAGAGCCAGCCTTTGTCATTGATGATTTTAAGAAAATGCCAAATGTATAAATTATTATTTTTAGAGTTGGTGTAGTAAGAATTGTCCCAATCCATGAACATACCCAAACGTTGGGATTGTTCGGTTTGAATTTTACTGTATTTATCAACCCGGGTTAAACAGGCATTGGTAAAATTTTCCAGACCAAAATTCTGGATATCTTTTTTAGAATTAAAACCAGCTTCTTTTTCGACTTCAACCTCGACCCACAATCCCTGGCAGTCGAAACCATTTTGAAAACGTTGAGCAAAGCCCTGAGCATTTTTAAATCTTTGAAATAAATCTTTGAGCGTCCGGCCACGGGCGTGATGGACTCCCATGGGGTTGTTGGCGGTGATGGGACCGTCGATAAAAGAAAAGGTTTCTGGAGAATCATCGTTTTTATGGAGATAAAGATTGACGATGTTGTGAGTTGACCACCAGTCGAGGGTGGCTTTTTCCAAAGCAGCAAAATCGGGGTTGTTGGGTAAATCTTGAAAAGACATAGTTGATTATATAATTTTTATACAAAAAATCCCGACGTATCGGGATTGATATAGCTCCGTTAAAATCCGGAGCTAGATAATAATTATGGTTTTGGTTTGACCCATAGATGAAGAATTATATCACTATTTATTTTTTCTTAAAAAGGCGGGGATGTCGAACTCGTCACTGATGTCGACACCTTCGGGTAGTTCCTGATCTTCGAGCAATTTGTCGACGTCGGGATTTTTTTCTTTTTGAGTTTTGGGAGCGGGCAAGGTAGTTTTGGGTTGAGAGGCAATAAAGCGTTGGCGGGAGGTGTCAAAACCGGTGGCAATAACTGAGACTTTAATTTTGTTGGCCAGTTCAGGGTCGATGGTAGCCCCAAAAATGATGTTGGCGTCGGGGGCGGCGTGAGTGGTGATGGTTTGGGCAGCCTCTTCGATTTCGGCCATGGTCAGGTCAGGCCCACCGGAGATATTGATTAGGACACCGCGGGCACCGTCAATAGTGACCTCGACTAGCGGCGATTCAATGGCCTCCATGACGGCCTTTTGGGCTTTGTTGTCACCTTCGGCTTCGCCTACTCCCATCAGGGCAGAACCGGCGTTACTCATGATTGATCTAATGTCGGCAAAATCCAAATTGATCAGTCCGGGGGTAGTGATTAAATCGGCAATGGCTTTTGTGCCTTTATTAAGGACAGAATCGGCAATTTTAAAGGCTTCAAGCAGGGTAACTTGATTGTTAACAACTTCGAGAACTTTTTGGTTGGGGATAACAATTAGGGTATCAACGTTATTTTTCAGCCGATTAATCCCCTCCTCGGCATTGGTCATCCGCCGGGTGCCTTCGAACAGAAACGGTTTGGTAACAATGGCGATAGTTAAGATACCCAATTCTTTTTTGGCGATTTCGGCAATGATCGGAGCGGCGCCGGTACAGGTACCACCACCCATACCACCGCAAATAAATACCATGTCAGAATCAGCTAAAACTTCTTTAATTTTTTCCCGGGATTCTTCAGCGGCTTCTTGACCGACTTGGGGATTACCACCGGCACCTAAACCTTTGGTTAGTTTTTCGCCGATTTGAATTTTAATGGAGGCTAAGGAATTAAGAAGTACCTGGGAATCAGTATTAACAGCAATAAAGTCAACACCTTTGATGTTATCTTCAGCGATCATGGAATTAATGGCATTGTTACCACCACCACCGATGCCGACGACTTTGATTCGGGCAAACTGACCGGAAAGGGTTTTAATTAGAGCCATAATTATGGCAAAAGAGGTTCGATCAAACTTCTAATTTTGCCGAAAAAGCCTGATAATTGAGGCCGGCCTTTTTTGGAGGTATTGTCATCACCTTCGGGATGTTCTTTGAGTTGATACATTAGTAAACCGATAGTACTGGTGAATCCGGGGTTGAGGATATCGTCAACCAGGCCGCCAAGTTTGGGAGGGGTGGCAATTCTAAGAGGCAGGGGGATAATTTTACTGCATATCTCTTTAAGATTAACGGTTTGGGCGCCGCCACCGGTAACTACCAATCCGGCGGGAATGGTGCCGGAAAAACCACTGCCATCAATTTGATCATAAACAATTGTAAAAAGTTCTTCGAGGCGTGGTTTGATAATACCATTAATGGCAGTAGATAAGGAAATTAAATTGTGACGGTGGTAACGCTGCCGCCAATATCAATCAGGGCTACCCCCAGTTCTTTTTCGGTATCAGTGAGAGCGGCATAACCGGTGGCTAAACCGGAATAGACTAAATGATTGATTTTTAGGCCGATTTCGTCAAAACATTTGGTTAAGTTTTTAAGAGCGGGGGTGGAAGCCAAGATTAAGTGGGACTCCAGTTCAAGACGGACGCCGTTCATGCCAATCGGATCAATGACACCGTCCTGGCCGTCAACAGTGTACCTTCGGGGAAGACAATGAATTATTTCTTTACCGGTGGGCAGCGGCACGGCTTTAGCGGCTTCGAGAACGCGGTTAACGTCATCATGACTGATTTCACCATTGGGACTGCTGATGGCGACAACTCCATGGGAATTGATTGACTCAATATGACTGGCAGCAATGGAGACAGTGGCAGAGTTGATTTCAAAACCAGCCATTCTTTCGGCCGATTCAAGACTCTGAGTGATTGTCTGAGTAGCCAGATCAAGATTAATTATTTGACCTTTGCGAAAACCGGCACTAGGGATAGAGGCTACGGCGATAACGTTGAGCCTGCCTTCGGTTTCAAAGTATTGACCAACAATGGTAGTAACTTTAGTGGTGCCAATGTCGATACCGCTAAAAATTTTGGAATGTTGCATAAGCCGGACTTGAACTTAAATCAATTAAATTGATATCTGGGGTAATCTTATCGTTTTTAACCATCTTTTGTAAGGCGGTAACTTGAGACAGAGTATCTTTTTGGAGAGAAATAATAATTTTTAGAGGATGATCATTACCCGAAATGAAAAATTCGGCTTCGTGACGATAACTAAAAACGTGAAGATCAAATGGAGTGATTTGGCTTAATCTAAGTTGGTCAGTGAGGGTGGAAATAGTCGAATTGTCAGACGATAAGGGATTAAGCGTCAAAGAATGTTGTTGAAAATAATAAAAGAAACCGATTTGGATCGTCAAGAATATTAGGGGAACTATAGGTAAAAAAAACTTAAACCATTTCATGGATCAACTTAACTAATGGGTGGTTAGTAACAGGTGTTTTGATTGGCGGTGGCGATTTAACCTTTAGCAACTTTTTAATCGTCGACAAGAGTAATGAAGAAGTTAGAGTGTCTTGGTCTAGAGTGATAGTTGTCTGAGGGTGGTCTAAATTAAGCCACTGGGCGTTTAATAATTGTTCGTTTTGTTGAGTACCGGGTAGGGGTATTAAAATGGCTTTCTTGTTTAATATATCGATTTCCTGGCAGGTGTTGGCACCGGCCCGGCTAATAATTATATCAGCGTGATGAAAAACCCAGCCGATATCGGCGGCGGCAACATATTCGGTAGGAAAGTAGTTGGGGTATTGAGAACAAAATTTGGTAGCTTCCGGACAATCATTGATGCCGGTGTGGTGAATTAGGGAATAGTTTTTTAGGTGTCCGAGTAATTTAAAAATTAAATTATTAATAAAGGATGACCCCTGGTTGCCGCCGGTGATGTAAATTAATGGAATATTCGGGGAAACAAGAGGGCGGTATTTTGAATCCAGGTGGTTGAATACTTCCCGCCGAATTAGATTACCGGTAATGACAATTTTTTTAGGAGGCAAAGGAACAGTGTTATTATAAGGAAAAGATAGCGCAATTTTGTCAACGAAATAGGAATTTATTTTAGTTGACATGCTAATGGTTAGGGTTTGTTCGTGGGTAATGGATTTAATTCGGAATATTTTGGCGGAGATAATTACCGGAACAGAAATATAACCGCCAAAAGAGACAACTAAGTCGGGTTTAATTTTTTTTAA
>JAPLYY010000104.1 GCA_026395315.1 Candidatus Shapirobacteria bacterium
AAAGCTAAAACAAAAATTATAGGTAAACTAAATTTTAAATTTAGCGAACCAATAAGTAAGAAAATTATAGAAGTTAAGGCAAAGATATAATGGGCTTGGAGATTGAATGGGGAAAGGACGGTAATCAAAAAGGTTAGAGTAAACAATGAAGCTAAATATTTAGCCAAATTATTTTTGGATTTGAGTGAAAATATGATAAGAACAACAAGCCCAAGTAATAAAAAGTTATCGATAACGGGATTGCCTGAGGCCAAAACATAATTTTTAAAATCATTAATTTTTTGAAGGTAAGTATTGCCGATTTGATTAATCTGGTTTGAGGGAAAAATTGTTCCAAGTCTTAAAAAATATCTAATTTCGTAGGCAATAATCGATAGGTTAAAAATAGTTAAAAAAGCTGAAAAGTAGGCGGTATATTGCGATAGTATTTTTCGGTTGACGAACAAGCCAAGTATTAAAATAGCAATGACCAACGGGACGATGGAATAGGAGAAGGAGACGGCAATGGCGAAAGATATAGTGGAGATTAATAATTGTTTTAAATTATATTTTTGTAATAACTGGTAGAAACTCAGAATGGCTGTGATTAGAAATGGCGTTACTAATGAGGGGTTCCAGACAAAACGACCTTGGAGAATATATTGGGGATGGATAGAAAGAAGAAAAAATGAGATAAAAATTAGTTTTAAAAATATTTTGTTGGTGTGATATTGATAAAGATTAAAAAGAAATAAAGAAAGATAAACAAAGGCTAAGGTTAGATTGGCAGTGAGGAATGATTTATCGAATATAAGATAAAATGGTAAAAGTAGGTAGTAGTACAGCGGACTTTGGTTAATAGGTAAGGCACTGCTTTGCGGACCAAGTAAAACGGGTTTATGATTTTGAATCATATCCAGTAGGGCCAGAAGATCACGGCCCATATCGTTAAAAAAGAAGAGAGAGTCTTTGATATGGTAAAAACGGAGGAAAAGAAAAAGAACAATTAAGAAAATTCCAACTAGGTAGGGCAAGGTTTTTTTCACTATGAATAGGATATCTTATTCATGGTAAATTAGGGAAATGAAAATTGCTATTATTGTACCGGAATATAATGAAGGGATTAAAGCGATTAAAACGATCAAAAATATTTTAAGGCAGACTAAAAACCCAATAATTGTTATTGACGATGGGTCAGTCAAAAGTGCTTTTAATTTGATAGTGAAAGCGTTTAAAAATAATCAACGGGTAACTATCAGAAGACATGTAATTAATTTGGGAAAAGGAGCGGCAATGAAGACAGGAGTAGAATTGGCCTGGAAATTGGGCTATGAGGCAGTGATTTTTGTGGACGCTGATGGTCAGCACAATCCAAAACGGATCAAACAATTTGAAAAAAAATTGGAAACCTCACAAATTGTGTTTGGATATCGTTTAATGAACAAGAGTATGCCAGTGATTAGAAGGTGGGGTAATAAGGTGGCCGCTAATTTAGTAAGAGTTTTATTTAATATCAAGAAAAAAGATCTGTTATCGGGTTTTTTGGGGTTTAGAAAAGAGGTGTATCCGCAAATTGAATGGTCATCGTGTCGGTATGGGATTGAAACGGAGATGGCCACAAAAATTGGGAAAAATAAACTTAAATTTTCCGAGATTAAAATTGATACAATTTATATTGATAAGTATAAAGGGGTGACAATATTGGATGCACTAAAAATTCTTTTACAAATTCCCTTTTGGTATTTTACGAAATGAATATTAATGATGTTCAATAAGCTCAGATGATTAAACAGGTCAGAAAAAGAGACGAGATGAAGCCGCTAGTGGCGGTATTGATTTTAGGTTATAACGCTAAAAAAAATATTGATGACTGTTTTCCCAATTTACTAACTCAGGATTATGAAAATTATAAAGTTTGGTTTGCTGATAATAACTCGAGAGACGGAGCAGTGGAGTACATTGAAGAAAAGTACCCTAAAGTAAGGGTATTAAAGTTTAAGGAAAATTTCGGTTATGCTGGTGGCAATAACCGGTTAATGAGAAGAGCATTCGGTAAAGGTGTTGATTTTTGTCTGATATTAAATTCAGACATAAAGGTAAATAAAGAT
>JAPLYY010000097.1 GCA_026395315.1 Candidatus Shapirobacteria bacterium
TAAAAGGGTCGAGCGATACCAGGTGGAAATTTCGGTAATAAAATGTTTAGGGAAGGTAACACGACCGTTAATTATGGATTGAGAGCCAAAATGAGGAGCAATTTTTGTGGCCAGGAGGCGGGAATTGATGAGATCGCCGCCAATACCCCGACCGGCAACGGAAATTACCCGAGATTCGGGGAATTTCATGATACAAACATCGAGAGTGCCGCCGCCAAAATCGTAAACTAAAATAGTTTGGTCCTGTTTTAAATTAAGGCCATAATTGAGAGCGGCGCCAACCGGCTCGTATTCAAATTCAATATGTCTAAAACCAGCATTGTGGCCGATGGTTTTCATTCGGGAAAGGGCCACTTGGTCTCGGCCGGTACCAACGTAGCGAACCGGACGACCGAGAACGACCGAATTTAAAGAATACTCCAGAATATTTTCGGCGTTGGATTTGATTTGGGCTAAAAGTTGGGAGAGGAGATCTTCGAGACTAAAAAATTGATTAAAAATGGTGGTGCCAAGGAAAGTTTCACTTGTCAACACCGATTTTAAAGATTGGATTAAACGGCCGCGGCCGGAATCGTCGACTTCAACAATTTCGGGAATCCAGATAACCGGTCCGGCTCCGCCATGTCCGGAAGGACCGAAAGTTTTGATCATCCGGTCGGTAATTTCGAGACGGGGAGGAACTGAAGGCAATGTTTCCAGATCGTAAAGATATTTGGAAATCGCTTCACTGCCGAAGGAAAATTGGTGGGAAGGATTGACGTAGAGGAGGGATTTAAAGGCGGAAGGATTCGAATTGTTCCTATCTATTGGTAAAACATTTGGGGTACGATCGGTAGAAACGGCGAGGGAGGAGTTGGTAGTACCAAAGTCTATTCCACAGTGTAGAATTTTCGACTTGGCAGACATTGGTAGTTAAACGAGACTTGGATGATAACAAAAATACCCCCTCAAAGACAAGGGGGTATTTTAAGTTACAAAGAAAACTATTTAATTATCTCAACCTTAACACTTGGTCCCATGGTGGGGCAGAGGGCGAATTTTTTGATCTTTTGAGGCTTGATAACTTTGATTAATTCAGCCACATTGGCTTCGATTTCAGCTTCCGGCTGGGAAACTTTAGCGACAACCAGGTGAACCACCGGAGCGCTTTTCTCGGTTTTAATCATGGTTTTAGCCACAGATAATTTTTGGACAGCGGCTTCGGGTTTGTCGGTCAGAGTGCCGTTTTTAGGATTAGGCATTAAACCTTTGGGACCAAGAATTTTAGCAAAAGGTAAGAGTTTAGGCATGGTGACGGGAGTAGCGATTAAAATATCAAAATTGATTTTACCGTCTTTGATTTCGGCCAGAATAGTATCGTTTAAAATAACGATTTTTTTAGAGACGGTTTCGAGATGGGGAAAAGTAATTTCACCAAGGTTACCGGTTTCTAAAACGGTGACATGAGCCTCGATTTTACCTTCAAATTTGGAAAATGAAACTGATTTGACTAATTTTATGGCATCTTTTAAAGCGTAATATTTGGTGACATCAATCAGTTTTTTAACTTTTTGATATTTTTTACCACGGACACGGATTTTCTTGACAGCGGTTTCCGCCACGGCGGACAGGTCTTCAACCGGGGCTTTAGTAGTAACAGCGGGTTTTACTTCAGCAGTAGCAACAGTTTCAGTTACTTCAGTTGAAGCTTTGCGCCCCGCAGCTGCCGGGGCTTCCACAACAGGTTTGTTTAAAGCTTTTTTGGCTTTATTTTCTTGTGAGGTTTTGCTCATTTTGTTTGATTAAAAAATAATTAGTTAATGACAATAATTCGTCTTCTAAGTTCTGGGACGGTGACGGAAAATTCAGACCCACGGGGAATGAATTTTTTTTCAACGGAGGTGACATCGGGATTTAATAAGTCAGGCCGCTGGGTGGCGACAACAATGTCGCCGGTGTTTTCTTCAAGCGAAACAATAACGGAAATGTTGCCGCGGCGGTTATGTCGGTTAAGAAGTTCTCCTTGAGGATTTGGAGCGGCGGTAACCTCATAATTTCTTATTTTGTCACTTTTTTTGAGCCTTACTTGTTCGATAATTTGCATATTATTTAATCAACAATTTCTAACCCCATGCTTTTGGCGGTGCCGGCGACCATGCGTTTGGCGGCTTCGATGTCAGTAGTATTTAGATCAACTAATTTATTTTCGGCGACCTGGGTAATTTGAGCCTGAGTGATTTTGCCGATTTTTTCGCGGCCGGTGGTACCAGAACCCTTAGCAATACCGGTGATTTTTTTAATCATGTCGGAAACAGGAGGTTTTTTGATGATGAAAGAAAAAGAACGGTCTTCAAAGATAGTGATGATGGATGGAATCAAAGAACCTTTCATGTCTTTAGTTTTTTCGTTGAATTCGTTACAAAAGTCCATGATTTTAATACCCTGAGGACCGAGAGCGGTACCAACCGGAGGGGCAGGATTGGCCATGCCGGCTTGAATAGCTAGTTTAACAACGATTTTAATTTTTTTAGGCATAGATTAAACCCTTTGTCACTTCGTGACATTTCCCTTGACAGGGCAACTTTTAAAAAGTATTTAATTTCTGAGTGAAGCTTCGGTTCAGACGAATCTCAGAAGATGCGTAGTATTATCTAATAAATTAAAGTCGTTGAACGGTCCGTTAATAATTTTGACGACGTCACCCTGAGAATAGGGGGCTTGAAATTTGGGCTTGTCCTCTTCGGTGGTTTTTAAGATTTGATCAACTTCTGATTGGGAAATGGGGGTAGGTTTGTTGTCAATACCAATAAAACCGGTAACACCCTGGGTAGTGCGGACAGT
>JAPLYY010000117.1 GCA_026395315.1 Candidatus Shapirobacteria bacterium
ATGCTTTTAAATCAATAATAGATGAGGTGAAACAATGATTAAGCTTTCAGAATATGTTGTAAAATTTTTAGAGAAAAATAAAGTCGGGGACATTTTTATGCTGTCTGGAGGCGGTTGTATGCATTTAGTGGACTCTGTCGGTCGAAGTAAAAAAATATCGGCAATCTGTTGCCATCATGAACAAGCTTGTGCCATGGCAGCCGAAGCCTATGCGAAACTAACAAACAGTTTGGGAGTAGCTTTGGTGACTAGCGGCCCGGGTGCCACCAATACTTTGACAGGTGTTTTGGGAGCCTACTTAGATTCCGTACCCTGTCTTTTTATATCGGGTCAGGCCAAACGTCAGCAGACGGTCTATAATTCCGGAATTTCTGGATTAAGACAATTTGGTGTACAGGAAATTAATATTATCGCGATTGTTAAATCAATAACAAAATATGCTGTCTTTGTTAATGAACCGGATAAAATAAGATACATTCTTGAAAAAGCAATTTATTTAGCTAAAAATGGCCGACCCGGACCAGTCTGGATTGATATTCCTCTGGATGTGCAAGCAGCGACTATTGACGAGAGCAAATTAGTAAGTTTTGATCCTTCGGCCGAGATCAAGAAAGAGTTATCTGGCAAACCTAAGATCAGTGACATCAATAAAGTTGTCAGTTTGCTTCGAAAAGCCAAACGTCCGGTAATTATTGCCGGTCACGGAATTCGTCTCGGTGGGGCAATAAAAATATTAACTGAGTTAGTTTCAAAACAAAATATTCCGGTTGTGAGTCCGTTTTTAGGTATCGATGTGCTAGCAACCAATGATAAAAATTTCATTGGCTTAATCGGGGCAAAAGGTACTCGAGCGGGTAACTTCGCGGTCCAGAACTCCGATTTCATTTTAAGCATCGGCAGCCGATTGAGCGTTTCCTCTGTCGGGCATGAGTATAAGCTCTTTGGTCGAGAAGCAAAAATTATTGTTGTTGATATTGATAAGCATGAGCATCAGAAAAAAACTATTAAAATCGATAAATTCATCCATGCTGACGCTAAGAAATTTTTAGAAGCAATTTCCTCGAGTTTAAACGATAAAAAAGCCTTGGAAGTTAGTTGGCTGAAAAAATGTCAGGTTTGGAAAAATCGATACCCGGTGTGCTTGCCCGAGTATAAAAAACCTGAAGGACCGATCAATCTCTATTATTTTGTCGACGAATTATCCAAGCTACTCAAGCCATCTATTCCGGTCATCTCTGATGCCGGCTCCTCCTTCTATGCTGTTTCTCAGGCAGTTAAAATTAAAAAAGGTCAAAGATATGTAACTTCGGGAGGGTTAGCGACTATGGGTTTTGGTCTGCCGGCGGCTATCGGTGTTTGTCGGGCTGTAGCCGATAAGCCGGTAGTAACTATTACAGGTGATGGTTCTTTCCAGCAAAATATTCAAGAAATTCAGACGATTATTCATTATCAAATGCCGATTAAAATATTTGTTATCAATAATGGCGGTTATCTTTCTATTAGACAAACTCAAAAAAGGTTTTTTAACTCTAATTTTGTTGGAGAGAGTGCTAACTCCGGTGTTTCATTCCCAAAGATAGCAAATATTGCCTTGGCTTATGGAATCAAATACTATAAAATTAGTGAAGGTCGGAATTTGCAAGAAGTAATTAAAAGAGTGTTATCACATAACGGACCGGTTATTTGTGAGGTATTATCGCTACCCGATCAGGAGATTATTCCGACAAATTCGGCAGCAATTCGTCAGGATGGCACGATGTTTTCCAAGCCTCTGGAGGATATGTATCCGTTCCTTGGTCGAGAAGAATTTCTAGAAAATATGATCATTGACCCTGTCAAAGAATGAATATTTAATAAAATAAACGGTTTTGAAATTGATTGATTAAAAGGATCCATTTTGGCTAAAATATTTAGGAATTTACAAAAAAGAAAATTAGTTGAAATGGCACTCGCTCGTGACGAAGCGCGTTTATCTAAAACTGGTGCGGTTGTTGTTGAAACCGGAGTTTATACCGGTCGTTCGCCGGAAGATCGTTTCATCGTTCAAACTGCAAAAAATCAAAAAATAATCAATTGGGGCAAAGTTAATCAACCAATTTCCGGGCAAGATTTTCAAAAATTAAATAAGAAAATTCAGAAATACTTGGACGGGCTAGATCAAAATTACCAGACCGATGGTTGGGTTTGTGCTGATAAAAAAGAACGCATTTCGGTCCGAGCGGTGACTGAGTTTGCTTATCAGGCACTTTTTACCAAGCATATTTTGCGCAAGGGAATTATTAAAGAACTAGAGAGTAAGGATCCCGATTTAACCATTTTAGTCGCCCCGAATCTCAAAGCCAATCCCAAAACCGATGGGACTAATTCTGAAGCCTTTATTATTCTCAATTTGGAGAAGAGGCTGGTCATTATCGGTGGCACAAAATATGCCGGCGAAATCAAAAAATCAATATTTTCTTATTTGAATTTCATCCTGCCCCCAAAAAAAGTCTTTCCAATGCACTGCTCGGCCAATGTTTTGAAGATGACAGTTTAGCTGAGAATACTCGTGTGGCCTATCCATTGTATTACATAGAAAATCATTTACCAGCCGGGAAGGGCAAGCATCCGAAAAATGTTATCTTTCTGACAGCCGATGCCACTGGAGTTCTCCCCGCTGTTGCCAAGCTTGACCCTGAGGAAGCGATTTACTACTTTCTTTCCGGCTATACTTCTAAACTGGCCGGGACCGAAAGAGGTATAAAAGAGCCCAAAACAACCTTTTCTGCCTGTTTTGGCGCCCCTTTTATGCCCCACAGTCCGGAAGTTTATGCCCAGCTTCTGAAAGATAAATTAAACAAGCACGGTTCCTTGGTTTACTTGGTCAATACCGGTTGGTTTGGGGGCCCTTACGGAGTCGGTCAAAGAATCGGTATCACGGAAACTCGAACCATTATTTCTTTGATATTAAATAATCGACTTGTTGACATTGAGCACCAGAGAGAAGCCATTTTTGGTCTCAATGTTCCGGTTGCGATTGATGGGGTTGGGGCCGAACTTCTGAACCCAATGTCTGGTTGGGAAAATCAGGAAGATTACCTGGAAGCGGCCAAAAAACTTAAGGCACTTTTTGAGGAAAATGCTCTGAAATACAGCTCAGTTTTAGGGGAAAATAAACAATGAGAATTGCAATTTTGGGAGCGACCGGTCATATTGCCAAGGGTTTAATTGAAAATTTTATTTCTGATACCAGCCATCAGCTTTTTCTTTTTTCTCGCTCACTCGCTTCATTTAATGGTTATCCCGTAGAACTTCCGGAAAAACGAGTAACGACCTTGACGAATGACTCATTTGGGCAATATAAATATGATGCGGTTATAAATTGTGTTGGAGTTGGTGATCCGCAGAAGGTTAAGGAACTTAGTGGTCAGATTTTCTCGATAACCGAGAAATTTGATCGACTAGTGCTGAATTATCTAATTCAGTATCCAAAGTGCAGATATATAAATTTTAGTAGTGGCGCCGTTTATGGGAAAGAGATAGATGATATTATCTCAGAGCAGTCCATGTTGAAATTAGCGGTAAATAATATTGGCGACAAGGATTATTATGCTATAGCTAAACTAAATTCCGAAGCCAAACACCGGAGTTTCCCGGAACTTACTATTGTCGATATTCGAGTCTTTTCATACTTCAGTCGCTACATTAACCTAAATGCTAAATTCTTGATTACGGAAATATTAAGTAGCATATTAGAAAAAAAAGTTTTTCTTACTGACTCAAATGACATCATAAGGGATTTTATCGGGCCAAAAGATCTTTTTAATCTAGTTGATCTTTGTCTTAAACATCCGGGTCATCTGAACATGGCTCTTGATGTCTACAGCAAAAAGCCGGTCAAGAAGATGCAGATT
>JAPLYY010000042.1 GCA_026395315.1 Candidatus Shapirobacteria bacterium
GGCCGAACCCTCATGTGAAGAATGGGGTCTGGCCGGCCTAATTCATGATATTGATTTTGCCGGTGACACCAAAGATCAACATCCCTTAAAAACCAAAGAAGTCTTAGCTAAATATGGTCTGGAAATTAGTGATACTGTTCAGCAAATAGTTCTGGCCCACGACGGTCTGCAGGGGATAACTATGGACTCAAAAGCCAAGTGGTCCATCTTTTGCGCTGATTCTTTAACCGGTTTAATTATGGCTGTCGCCTACGTTTATCCTGACCGAAAACTTGCCTCTGTTAAAGTTTCTTCTGTTGTCAAACGTTTTCTTAAAGAGCCAAAGTTTGCCGCCGGCACCCGCCGTGATGAAGTGGCTCAATGTCAGGATCCTAATGGTCTAAATCTATCATTGGAAAAATTTATTGAGATCTGTTTAACCTCAATGCAAACAATTTCCGCAACTATCGGATTATAGTTTCCCTTGCCCTGTCAAAGGAAAGGGTAGGGTTAGGGTTTATGCTAAAATAGCTCTTAACATGATTGACATTAATCTAATTCGCAGTACTCCGGAAGTTGTCAAACAATGCCTTGTAAACCGTCAAAAAGACCCTGAACTTCTCGATCAAATCATCCTTGCTGACAAAACTTTCCGTTCCCAATTAGCTGAAGTTGAAACAGTTCGTTCAGAACAAAACAAATTATCCAAAGGCATTACTGGCAAGCCATCCGTAGAGCAAATCGAACTAGGTAAAAAGCTAAAAGAAAAACTAAAAGTTTTTGATGAAAAACTAAAAAATGCCGAAGCTTCCCGAGATGAACTTTTAGAGCAAATCCCGAATATTCCATCAGATGACACACCCATCGGTAAGGATGACGCTGACAATGTTGTTATTAAGACTGTTGGTGAAAAACCAAAATTTGATTTTCAACCTCTCGATCATCAGGACTTGGGAGTCAAACTAAATATACTTGATAAAGATAAGGCCGGACAATTATCCGGCTCAAGGTTTGGCTATTATAAAAATCAAGGTGCAATTTTGGAAATGGCCATAATGTTCTATGCCATGAAAAAACTCCATGCCAAGGGTTTTGGAGCTATGTTGCCTCCGGTAATGGTCAAATCTCAGACAGAATGGGGTTGTGGTTATGCCAGCAATAAAAATCTCTTTAATGCTTACTATTCCATTCCTGAAGATGATTTAGTTTTTATTAGTAGCTCGGAGCACTCGGTTGTACCCTATCACTCAAATGAAATACTAGATGCAAAGTTATTACCAATTAAATATGTTAACTTTACCCCCTGTTTTCGGCGTGAATCCGGTACCTATGGCAAAGATATGAAGGGTATGCTTCGGGTACATCATTTCAATAAGGTCGAAATGAATATCTTTACTTTACCCGACTATGAAATTTCCGATCAAATATGTCTGGATATGTTGGCCATTGAAGAAGAAATCCTTCAGGAATTTGGTCTCCATTATCAAATAGTTAAAGCCTGCACCGGTGATTTACCCCAACCAAATCGTCGTATGTACGATATTAATACTTGGTTCCCTGGTCTTGGTGAATATAAGGAAACTAGTTCCTGCAGTAACTGTGGCGATTATCAGGCTCGTCGTTTAAATACTAAAGTTAAAATTGGCGGAGAAAACAAATTCGTACACATTTTAAATGCCACTGTCGTTTCTGATCGGCCATTTTTGGCCATACTCGAAAATTTCCAGACCAAATCCGGATCGATTCTGATCCCCGAGGTTCTTTGGCCGTTTACCGGTTTCAAAGAAATCTCCCCCACATTATAGAGGAGCCACCCACCCCGGTGAGCAATTTATTGCAACACCGGGGGAGGTTTGCACCTAATTTCAGCATTAATAGGTTATAATTCCCTATGCTCTCATTCCTAAAATCCATAGTTGACGACAATTTTCGCCATCTCAACTCTTACAAACCACTGGTATCTAAAATAAATTCTTTGGAAGATTCAATTTCTAAATTGTCTGATAAAAAATTAGCCGATAAAACGGTCGAATTCAAGAAAAAACTGAAACAGGGGACTGCTCTTGATGATTTATTGCCTGAAAGTTTTGCGGTTGTCCGTGAGGCGATTAAACGAACCATCGGCGAACGGGCCTACGATGTTCAGTTGGAAGCTGCCATCACTCTTCACCAGGGTAATATTGCCGAACAAAAAACCGGCGAAGGTAAAACCCATTCGGTTATTTTTCCGGCCTATTTAAACGCTCTTACCGGAAAAGGCGTTCACATTATTACCCCAAATGACTATCTTACCCGGGTTGGTGCCGGCTGGTATCCCAAAGCCTTAAACCTT
>JAPLYY010000086.1 GCA_026395315.1 Candidatus Shapirobacteria bacterium
GATATCAGGACTGTCGGCGGTAACTAGTTCACTATTGCCGATATTGTGGGCAAAAAGAGCCTGCATATTTTTAATCCGACGGAGATGACGGGGGTCGTGGCTTGACTTCACGATTTTTGGCAGTTTCCGCAAATAAAACCACTCAGTTTGTTTTGGCCGCAATGTCGGCATTTAACAACCTGATTGGTTAGGGTAACTGAATGGGTGGCGCGACGTTTACCCTGTCGGCGGCTGGATGGTCGGTGTTTTGGCAATGCTGTCATGGGGGTATTATAACATTTGTTTTTAAATTTTAGGGAAAATATGGTAGAGACGTTCTGCAGAACGTCTCTACGTGTTATATAAACAATTTCCGATCTATAATTTTTATGTGACTCAATTTGCCGAACATTATCTTATTGAATCCCCGCGTTTAAAAAATTGGGATTATTCTACTCCTGGAATATATTTCATAACCATTTGTACAGTTCATCATAATAATTTTTTCGGCAAAGTTATTGATAATAAAATGGAATTATCAAAAATGGGAATAATCGCTAAAACGGAATTGGTAAAAACCTTTGAAATCCGAAAAAGTGTTAAACTACATGAATATGTGATAATGCCTAATCATGTGCATATATTGATGGAAATTATTAATAATAATTATGATTATAAATGTAGAGACGTTCTGCAGAACGTCTCTACTGAGGATAAGGTAAAAGAATACTTCTCAAATATTTCACCAAAAGGTAATTCTATTTCTAATATCATTAAACAATTTAAATCCTCAGTTACCCGTTTAATTAATCCCAAAACTGTCTTTTTTGGTTGGCAACCCCGTTTTTATGATCAAATAATTAAAACCAAAGAAGAATATTTTGTCATTAAAAAGTATATTCAAAATAATATTTTTAATTGGCAAAAGGATAAATTTTATAAAAATTAAATGTAGAGACGTTCTGCAGAACGTCTCTACTGAAAAAAAGTTAATTTGTTTGCCCGTGATTATTGGTCTTTTTATTGACAATTAATTTTTTTAGATTAAATTTAGGATAGTTAGAAATAATATTATGTAAAACTGACTGACTGAGGGCAATTAGTTTGGTGTCGGAGGCTGGTTTGATTTTTATGGTAAATTATAGTATGTCAAAATATATAATTGACGGTGGGGTACCTTTGAATGGTGAAGTGTTTATCCGGGGAGCGAAAAATGCCAGTTATAAACAGATCATTGCTTCGATGTTGACTGAAGAACCGGTGGAATTAATTAACATACCGCAAATTTCAGACGTCAGAATTACCATGAGTATTGCTGCTTGTTTGGGGGCAAGGATTAAGGAAATTGGGGAACATGGCATACTGGTCCAGACAAAAAAAATTACCAGTACGGAGATTCCGAGCGGTACGGGCGAAAAATCCAGAACATCATTTATTTTTACCGGTCCCCTGTTAGTGCGGGCAGGAGAAATTACATTTCCATCACCCGGCGGCGACAAGCTCGGTGAAAGGCCACTAGATAGGCTGTTTGCTTGTTTGAAACAAATGAATGTGGAAATTAAATCAAACGAAGATTCTTATACTTTAACAACCAGCGGATTAGTGGGGACTGATTACAAATTTCCGAAACCATCACATACTGCAACTGAAGTGGTGTTGATGACGGCAGTAATGGCAAAGGGTGAGACGGTAATCCGTAACGCGGCTACCGAACCGGAGATAGATGATTTGATTGAACTATTAAATCTAATGGGAGGGAAGATCAGGCGGGATGAAACAGACCAGACAACCATCTACATTTCAGGAGTAAAGGAATTGCACGGAGGGTCACATCAGGTAATTTCGGACAGAAATGAAGCGGTGACTTTTGCGTGTGCGGCACTTAGTACCAGAGGGTCAATCAGTATTTTGCGGATTAACCCAAAGATTATTAGTACGTTTCTAAAAACCATAGAGCAAATGGGAGCAAAAACTAATTGGGGTGAAGATGAGGTGCTGGTATCGTGGACTAAACCACTTAAAGCAATTTCGATTGAAACGGCACCGGAACCGGGGTTTATGACTGATTGGCAAGCGGTATTTAGCTTGGTGTTAACCCAGGCAGTGGGGGTAAGTAATATAATTGAGCGGGTGTTTCCAAATCGGTTTCAACATATAAAGCTATTAAATCAACTGGGAGCTAAAACAAAATTTTTTAAACCCGAGATTGAAAACCCCGAGGAGTATTACCATTTTAATCAGGAGAGCGACAAGCCGGAATATTTTCATGGAGTCACAATTTATGGGCCGACAAAGCTAACGCCCGCCAATCTGGTGGTGTCAGATCTTAGAGCAGGGGCATCAACGACTTTAGCGGCTTTGACAGCTGAAGGGAAGTCGACAATAGAGGGAGTGGAATTTATTGAACGGGGTTACGAGAAATTGGCGGAAAGATTAAAGTCGTTGGGGGCTAAAATCACGTATATTAAAACGAAATCAAAACTGTAACTATTAATTTAGTTATCAAGGTGGTGATCTGGGATTTTAGCGGCTATTAGCTTTTTAAGATTGTATTTAGGGTATTTAGAGATGATAAGGTTTAGAACCGATTGACTGAAACTGATTAATTTAGTATCGGAAAAAGAGGCTAATTTAAGGGAAGGGAAACCGTGCTGGAGGGTGGAGAAAATTTCGCCTGGTCCGCGAGTTTTTAGGTCAAATTCGGCAATTTTTTGACCATTGGTGTGGAGAACTAAAAATTCTAAGCGTTGTTTCGATTTGTTGTTATCGGATTCGGAAAAAAGGTAGCAAAAACTAGGTTGGTCTCCCCGGCCCACCCGGCCGCGGAGTTGGTGGAGCTGGGCCAAACCGAAACGGTCGGCCGATTGGATAATAATGGTGGAGGCATTGGGGAAATCAATGCCAACTTCAATGATGGGGGTGGTGACTAAAATATTGATTTTATTGTTGAGAAAGTCATTAAGAATTTTTTGGCGGGATTTTGTGTCTGTTTTACCGTGAATTATGGCTAATTTTAGATTGGGGAAGATATTTTTTTGGAGGTTGGCAAATTCAACTTTAGCTGATTTAACGGTGGCCATGGTTTCTGACGGTTCAATAAATGGACAAACAATAAATGCCTGTTGACGGGTGGTTTTAATGTGATTTTCCAGCCAGGAATAGCAATCAGGCCGTTTGGCGTGGGGTACTAAAAAAGTTTTGATAGGCAGACGATATTGGGGTAGTTGGTCAATAACGGAGATGTCGAGGTTGCCCAGGAGAGTGAGGCTGATAGTCCGGGGAATGGGGGTGGCGGTCATGGTGATAGTGTGAGGCGGGTTAACCGGGCTACTCAAAAAAGAACGTTGAGAAACGCCAAATTTATGCTGTTCGTCGATGATTAATAAACCAATTGAATCGGCAAATTTCTTTTTTTGGTAAATGGCGGCATGGGTGGCAATAATAATAGTGCCGGGGGAGAATTTGGTTAATTTAGTTTTGGCAGTGAGCAGTTCGACGGGAAAATTCAGCAAAGTGGAAAAGGTGGCAAAGTGTTGCTGAGCCAGGATTTCGGTAGGAGCGATTATTAGAGAGCTGACCTTATTATAATGGGCTAACAAACAGGCTAAAATAGCAATTATGGTTTTACCGGAGCCGACATCTCCCTGGAGTAAGCGGTTGGTAGGCTTGGTCGAGATTAAGTCAGTATAAATTTCGGACCAGACTTTTTTTTGAGATTTAGTCAAAGTAAAAGGTAGGGCCTTGATAAACGGGTTGAGTGGTTTTGGTTTTAAAACAAATTGAGGGGTCATCAAATCGTGTTGTTTTTTTTGAAGATAGCTTCTAGCTTGAACAGATAATATTTCATCTAAAGACAGGCGGAGTCTAGCTTTCTCTAAAAGTGATTGATTGGTGGGGAGATGAATTTGGGTGAGAGCTTGATGAAGAGGTAAAAGATTAAATTTAGGGGGCAAGGGATCGGTAATATCGGCCAGTAACAGTTCCAGATGTTGACCGATAATTTTACGGAACCAACCGGAAGATAGACCTTTAGTTTCCGGATAAATACCGATAATTTTGCCGGTCTGATAATTGCCGGAATATGGGGCAATTAAGGTGGGTTTGCCTAAATATTCAGAAACAGTTCCGGCGAAACTGAGGACATCGCCTTTTTTGATAGTGGTTGATAAATAGGGTTGATTAAACCACAATAAGGGAACAGTGCCGGTAGAATCTTTAACAACTGCTTTCTGAATATTTTTGTGATTACGGGTAAAAATGTTTTGGAAACTGAC
>JAPLYY010000071.1 GCA_026395315.1 Candidatus Shapirobacteria bacterium
GGGGTATCATTATTTATCACCAACGTTGGTTTTTTACTTTTTCCCAAAATACACTTTAGTCCCACTTTTGTTCCCAACACTTCCATCAACCCCTTTTCCACAATTTCCCGATTTTTTGGTTCCTCTAGCTTATCCTTGTGAAACGGATAAAACACCTCCAGCACCACCACTCCATTTTCCACTTTGTTAGGTCTGGCAGCCCGCAGGAAAGCCTCCACTGAATGATTGTATGGTTTTACCGCCACCAGCAACTTCCCCCACATCGATTCCAACTCTTCCACTTGTACTGATACTGCCGTTTCCGTTTTTTCTTCTTTTGGTTCTTCTTTTAGGCTTTCGACCTGCCTGCCGGCAGGCATGGCTTTAGACTTTTCTTCTTTTTGGTCTTTTAGGAATTCCACCACCGCCAACTCCAACGGCAACTGGCTCAAATCGGTCTCTTTTTCTTGTTTTGCCGCCGCGATCAACAAGTTTAACCACATATTTAACCTATTTAATGGTAATTTCGTTGTTTCCCCTTTTACTACCCCTAAACTTGTCAATAACTTTTGCTGAAAATAATGCAGTACTCTCTCCCGATAATCCTTAAAATCTACCCCCACTTCCACCATCTTCTCCATTCTGATTAATATTTCTCTTAAACTACCCTCTGCCAAATCTTCCTCCAAATCCTCCATTAAATAATCCCCTGTCTTTTTAGCATAATATTTTTCCACTGCTATCTCATCCAAATCCCCTCCCACCGCCATCACCAGCTCATTAAAATTCTTCTGTAAATTACGGAAACTACTGTCGCTTTTGCTAACAATCATTTCCAGCATTTTTTTATCAACTGTTAGCTTTTCCCCTTCAATCACCCGTTTAAGTGATTTAATTTTTTCCTCTTTAGTTGCCCGGCGGAAATCAATTCTCACCAATCTCGACAACACTGTTTCTGGTACCTTCTGGGAATCGGTCGTACACATAATAAACAAGGTATTTTTCGGCGGTTCCTCAATTAATTTAAGCAAGGCATTAAACGCCTCTTTAGTCAGCATATGGACCTCGTCAATGATCAAAACCTTTACCTTCAATCTCACTGGTAGTAAAAACGCTTTTTCTTTCAGTTCTCTGACATCCTCAATCCCTCGGTGGCTGGCAGCATCAATTTCCATCACGTCCTAACTGTTGCCTCCGTTGATCTCTTTTCAGGCACTGCACTGATTACACGGGTCTTTCCCTTTCGACTTTTCACAATTCACCATCTTCGCCACAATCCTGGCCGCCGATGTTTTCCCCGATCCTTTTGGTCCGGCAAACAGATAAGCCTGCGGCCGCTCTTTATTTGACATTATTTTCCCGATACTTTCCGCCACATCACTTAAATCCAACTCCGCCAAATTTTGCGGTCGATATTTTAGATGAAAAACTGACATTGACTCATTCTAAACAAACTTAACCACTCACACAATATACGTTTTTATATCAACATAAAAACCCCTCTCGGCTCCGCCGCATCTCCCCTTCAAAAAGGGAGAATAAAATAAGTTTTATAAAATTAAATTGCCCTTTTGAAGGGAAATCCCGATTTATCGGGAAAGGGTTTATTTTAGTAAATTATCCACCCCATGATTCAACCAATCAGACAGTATCGTTTCTAAATTACTTTTCTGAAACTTAACTTCGTATTTTAATTTCTGGGTGCAAATGACTATATCACCTAAACGTATATATCCGTCAACACTTTTTCCCTTATTCATGGGAAATCCCAACACTTGGGGAATATATGACATTTCCCGGTACTTAATATTTAAATCTTTAGCTTTTTTTTGTCCCACAAACATCAAACTTATTTCCATATTTTTTTTATATCCTCTTTCCTTTAAAACCTGTTCCATTATTGTCACCACCAATCTTTTATCCAATCCCCATTTCTTCGGATATTTAATCAAAATTTGATTCTTCATTTAGACTTTAGGCTTTTTCTAGTTTTTCCTTTACTATTCTTGAAACTATCTCTCCACCTACTTTTCCGGCCACTTTTTTCATCACCGCCCCCATTACCATCCCAAAATTAGGTACAACCGCGTTTGACGCGGCCACCACTTCATCAACAATTTCCCCAACTTGAGCCTCACTCATATCTACCGGTAAATATTTCTTTAACACCTCAATCTCATAATCCGAATCCAACGCCAAGTCAGCCCGATCGCCTTTTTCAAACATTGCCTTAGCTTCCTCTTTATTTTTCAGTTCTTTTCTTAATACTCCCAACTCTTCCGCTTCGGTCATCGCCTCCGGCGGTAGTTGTAAAGCTTTTTTATCCAGAACCGATATCAAAAACCGTAACACCCCTACCAATCTCGCATCATGATTTCGCAACGCCGTATCGGCATCACTTTTGATCTTATCTCTATACACGTCGTTTTTTAGCTCTTTTTCGGCACTTTTCCCGCCAAATAATAACTTTCTTTTTGGCGTATCTTTTAGCTGCCGGACTGGTATAAGCCGATCTTTTTCTAATCTCCTCGGTTACATCCTCTTCCATACACATCCGTCGGAATTTACCGATAATGTCATCTTTAGTTTCACCCTTTTGTTTTATTACTATAATTGCCATCGACGCTTATTTTACCTACTATTACTTCTTTTGTAAACACTTAATCATGTCTAAGCTGTTAATCGTCCCGTCCCCGTTATAATCCACTCCGCCGGCACAGCCGCTAGCCCCCACCGTCGGCTTAACTCCGTTGCTTCTGATACATTGTAAATAATCCAAACTATTAATTACTCCATCATTATTATAATCCTTGTTTTGCACACAGCTAGTCGCACTCCCCGTCGGCACCACTGCCACCGTCGGTTGAACCACTACTACCTCACTACTGTCTTTAGTTTTAAAAGAATAGGGAATGCCGTTATTATCATAAGGCGTATCTTCACCTACCCGAATCCTAAAATAGTAATTTACCCCCGATTTCAGCGGGGTTAATGTTACATGGTGATCAGTGGTACTGTCACTTTCTACCGATCTTAAGAGCAAACTTGCCGGAGTTGTCCCGTACTCCACCACTGCCTGAACCGCTTTTTCTGTTGTCCATGTCACCACCGCACTTTTTCCGTCAGAATTCGGAGTAGCCAGTACCGCCGTTGGTTCAGCTCCGGCAGCCGCACTACTAAAATATGTCTTAACTGTATTAACCCCCAACACCCCCAAAACCCCTACCAGCACCAAAATCACCAAAATAATTATCGTCTTCAGACTTATTTTCCCACTCATCATAATAAAAAGAAGGCACTGGCAATAATTCCTACCAGTCCCATTACCAACAACGTCACCGTTGGTGTCAATACTCCTGTCTTTGGTAATGCACTCGGAGCTTTGGTCGGCGTCGCCACCGCGGTAGTTGTGGTTGTCGTCGTTGTCGTTGTTCCTACACTACCACTATCACCTGCCTGAATCGTGTACGACCCGCTTTGGTTGGCCGCACAGTTAACTACATCAGTTATATCCTGGTTAATTATGTTCGTATCGTTGACATTTCCTCCGGTACAGGCAAAACTCAACGTCCCTGTTCCGGCCGCCTTAGCTTTAAAAGTTAATGCTACCAAATCACCCTTAGCTATCGCCGATCCATCGCTGGTCGATGACACCGGTCCCAATGATACATTAAAAGTACCGGCAGTATTATCAAAATTATTGGCGCCTTTGGTAAATGGAAAAACCGGCGGGTCTTTTAGTATCGATGTTGCATCAACAAACTCCAGTTTACTGACATCAAAAACCATGAATAAATCGGCAGTATATACCTTATCCGTTCCCGAATCAATTCCTACTGTAACTTTAATCTGATCACCTACACTAAATGTTCCGCTTGACGGTGTCAGAGTAAAATTTGATGCCGCCCTGGCCTCCGCCACCCCCGCCCAAAACAATCCCAATATTAATAAAGTTGATAGAACAATTTTTTTCATGATCACTTGACGCTAACAGTTAATTTTTGACTATCAAAAGCCACTTCTTTGGAAGTTTGATTTTCCACCAGCATGGTTTTTGAAGTACCGCTGTTGTCACCCAAACTGATATCAAAATCATAGTTACCTGTCTTCTTCGGTGTCACTGTGAACCCAACCAGATTAACTTTCTTTCCGTTGGTCATTGATAAACCTAATGTCTCCGTAATAAAGTAGTTAACCACCACCACACTTTTAAGATCGCTTACTTTACTAAATGTCGGTTTAACTGTCATTCCTGAAAAATCCAAGTTCGACACCGTAAAAGCATTTTTATCATATTTAACATACAAATCAATTGCATCCAGATTAACTGTCTTTTCTCCGGTCATTTCCACCCAGACTTTATAGGCACCCTTGACCTTCATCGCACTGGTATCTGTTTTGACCGCTAAACTGACCACTCCGGCTTGTTGCTCGTTCAACACTTGCGTCGGTTGATTATTGACCGTCGTGGGTAAAACCGAAGCTACCGATCCCCGGTTAGAGATTATCACCACACTCTCTAAAATCACTACTACCGCCACCATTACTATCGCTGTTTTGATCCATT
>JAPLYY010000073.1 GCA_026395315.1 Candidatus Shapirobacteria bacterium
AACCCTTTGTCACTTCGTGACATTTCCCTTGACAGGGCAACTTTTAAAAAGTATTTAATTTCTGAGTGAAGCTTCGGTTCAGACGAATCTCAGAAGATGCGTAGTATTATCTAATAAATAGGGGCAAAAGTCTACATACAAAACCCGAAGGGTGCCCTGTCAAGGGAAAGGTGGTACGCAGTACCAAAGGGTTTAAATTTCTTTGGTAATTTGTAAAAAGTCGAGCTCGACGGGGGTTTCGCGTTCGAAAAAGGAAACGAGAACGCGGACTTTACCTTTTTCGGTGTCAATGGTATCAATAGTGCCGATAAAGTCGTTAAATGGTCCGTTAATAATTTTGACGACGTCACCCTGAGAATAGGGAGCCTGGAATTTGGGTTTGTCTTCTTCGGTGGTTTTTAAGATCTGGTCAACTTCTGATTGAGAAATAGGGGTAGGTTTGTTGTCAATACCAATAAAACCGGTGACACCCTGGGTAGTGCGGACGGTAATCCAGGAATCATCGTCGAGAACCATTTGGATAATGACATAACCGGGAAAGGTTTTTTCCTGGGTTTTAACTTTGTTACCACGGCGGATAATCATTTTGGATTGGATGGGAACGATGGCCTGAAAAATTTTGTCTTCCAAATTCATGGTGCGGATGCGGGTTTGAAGGGCGTCAATGACTTTGTATTCGTGGCCGGAGTAAGTGTTGATGACATACCACATGGCGTCGATGGTGGGTTCGAGAGGCGAGAGTTTAAATAAAAACTCTTTTTTTTTGGTTTTAGTAGAATTATTTGGCATTGGTTGGTTTAAGGGTAGGTAATAATGTTTGATTAATAGTGGGCACTGCCGGTTTGGTAACTTGGCCAAAATAGGCGATGCCTTGGGTAAATAAGTAATCAAAGCTCCCCAAAATCAGGGAGACGATAATGGAGATTGATATTACCACAACTGTCAGGTTAATTAAAGATTCGCGTTTGGGCCAGGTAATGTTTTTAAATTCGGCCCTGACTTCCTGAAAAAACTTAATAACTTGGTGCATGAGGGTATTATAGCAGTCTGGGTTCAGGAACGAAACGAATGATTGCTTGGTGTATAAATAAGTATGGGAGAAAGAGTTGAGGGGAGTCCTGTAGAGAAAAGAATAGAACAAAATAAGGTTATCGCGAAACTTGCGATTAACAGGGCCTCGGAATATCTAGAAGAACATAATGGTTCTCTGAGAGTTGACCTGGGAATAAATCTGTGGTTGAAGACTAAGCAGATTGATAACGTGGTAGGTACCGGAGATACGGGTTTAATTAGAGATTTAGCATCGATGTGTGAAAAAACCAGACCGTTAACTTACGAAAGAGAGCTACTCGAAGGAATGGTAAACAGATATATTGGTGCCTTGGGTGAAAATATAAACAATCGAGATTCGGTATTGTGTCTATTGAATTTGTATGAAAGGGGGACTAAGGTTCAAAAATTACGTTCCACGGAGATTCTTGACCGAAATTTTGATCAACTTGAGGCAATGAGCCAAATGAGCGAGCATGTTCATTTATCGATGTGGAATTACCGGCTAGGTCGCTCCTTGATGGACGATGAAATTGGAAGAAAATATAGAGATAAGACGTCGAGGTATTATTATATCCCCGGAGGGTTTGAGGAACTTATTACCGGCATTAGTAATCCAAAAACTATGGATAGGGGGGCGGTGAGGGAGCAGGTAGAAGGAATGGCTGTAGCTTTGGGATTGGACAGGAAAATGACCAGTGACATGGTTAATTCCTGGCTAACTTTAAGGTGGGAGAGACCGGAGATAAAAGAAGATTTACTAGAGCAAATTGTTAAAAAAAATATGATGAATTTAATTGAATTGAAGAACAGTATGGGTGTGGGGTGGATAACCAGGCTGTATCGGGATTATGGAATTACCCATTTTGGGAGATATACTGTTGAATTATTGAAAAAACAGGTGAAGGAGGAAGATGAGGACAGACCTTATGGAATTTGTTTATCTGCATATGGTGATTGGAACGGAGCCTTATATGACGAAAACTCAAAAAAAATAAATAACATGTTGGTTAATTCTGCAGACAAACTTGGCTATACTGTCAAGTTTGTTGAAGCGAGAAGCAAAGCAACAGTAGTGAGGAGAATCAGGGAACTGGCAAGAAAGTTTCCAACACAAAAAATTGCATTTAAATTGGTTGACGGACATGGACAGGCAGATAGGGTTCTTTTGGGACTCGGTACGGAAGAAGAGGATTCCCTGTCTGTTAATGATCTGAAAAAAGAGTCGGCCGGAAAAATGAAACAGTTTTATACCGATAATTGTCCGACTTTGTTTGATGCCTGTAGTACCGGTTTGGAAATTGGACCGGCATATAGCAGTGGTAGTGGTTATTCTATGTCACCCGATAAACCGGGATGTTTGACATGGTTGGAATTGGGACGAGACACAGAGGGAAATTTATTTTTTGATGGAGCGTATGTATCCCCCGGTAAGGAAAGACCGAAAACGGTAATATTTTTTAATGGTGGTAACGCGGAGGAAAGATTAGAAAAGGAAAAACATAAATTAGGGGAAATTTCTTACCAAGAACTTTTAAAGGATAGGAAGGCGCTGGAAGCTTCATGGAGGGACCCATCAACCCTGTTATACATCTTGAAGCGGGAAAAGTTAGATCCGTTGAAAAAATCATTAGAAAATAAATATGGAGTTGGGAAAAAAATAGTGATCGAATCGGGTTTTGAGGGTGACGATAAAGATGTTGGTAAGAGGAGAATGGAATTGGATTTGGACGGGGAGACATCAGATGCTGATTGGGGGACGGGTTTTTTGGAAGATATAGGGAGCGACTGTAGATATCAATATAAGAAGCTAAAAGACGAACGGGATAAGTTTTGGCCGGAGATCAGGGTAATAGATATAAGGGAAAGTGGAGAGGAGGTAATTGTTGACAGATATAAAATTAATATGAGTAACTTATGGCCGGAGAATGTTGACGGCTAGTATAGTTGTTTCGTTCATCTCACAATAACCGTAACGGTAAAATTTGATTACCTCTGTGCTATTTCTTTGGGCTTGACGGACACTAGAGGTGGAGGATAAGATGAAGAACAAACACTATGAAATGTCCTTATTGTGCTTTTGATGAATCAAACGTCCTGGAATCACGGGATGCCCTGGAGGGGAAGGCTACCCGGCGGCGACGGGTGTGCGTTAAGTGCGATAAGCGGTTTACCACCTATGAACGGGTGGAAAACATTGAAATTAAAGTGGTTAAGAAAGACGGACGGGTGGAGGAATACCAGCGGGCCAAGCTGGAACGATGTTTTGAAAAAGCCTGCTGGAAATTGAGTGCGGAAGAACGGGGTAAGTTGATTGATCAGATTGAAATGAAGTTGTTAAATTACGAAAGTGTGGAAGTACCGTCAAAAGAAATCGGCCGGCTGGTAATGGAGACTTTAAAACATGTCGACCAGATGGCATATGTTCGATTTGCTACGGTCTATATGGATATTAAAAATATTGGTGAATTTAAAAAAATAATTAATAATTTAAAAATTTAAAACAAAGCCGCCTTCGCAAGAAGCTACGGCGAGCCGAAGATGGATGATGTCGTTCAAAGAACCGCTAACGTAGTCAATAAATCGGATTTGATTGAACCCCAACTATCGGACAATGCCAAATATGTGACTGAATCGAGGTATGGATTGAAAAACGATAAAGGGGAACTGCTGGAAACGGTGAAAGATATTTTCTGGCGGGTGGCGTATAGCCTGGCATTGGGAGACAAACAATTCGGTAAGAGCGACGAGGAGGTCAAAAAACAGGCGATAGTATTTTATGAGATGTTGGCTAAACAAAAATTCTGCCCAAATACGCCCTGTTTAGTTAATGCCGGCAAAGATCATCAACAGTTGTCGGCTTGTTTTGTCCTGCCGATTGAGGATTCAATGAATTCAATTTTGGAAACGATGTCGGATATGGCCAAGATTCATAAAAGCGGTGGGGGAACCGGGTTTTCATTTTCTAAATTGCGACCATATGGTGATTATATTAAAACTTCCGGAGGGACGACAGTTGGTCCGGTTAGTTTTATGCAGGCTTACAATGATGTAACGGCCCAAATCAAACAGGGCGGAGTGCGGCGGGGGGCAAATATGGGGATGTTGTCGGTGCATCATCCGGACGTGTTGCGGTTTGCGGTGGTAAAGCTGGATGAATATTCTCTGACTAATTTCAATATTTCGTTGGCAATTACCAATACATTTATGGATCAAGTGGAAGTTGATAAAAAGTTTGTCAACGATGAGACGATACCGGAAGAAGTAGTCGAGAAAATCAGGGCGGCCGAGGGAAATCGAGATGCGGACGCGAGATTGAGGGAAATTGAGGAACAAATGAAAAAGTTATATGCTTGGGCGGAGGCGACAAACGAGAATGAAGGGTATGAATTAATTAGTCCGAGAGATGGTAGAGTGACGATGAAATTAAATGCTTATAAAGTATTTAATTTAGTTACCCGGTTGGCGTGGCAATTTGGTGATCCGGGACTGGTGTTTATTGACCGGATGAATGAGCCGAGCAGCAACCCGGTGCCGGCTTTGGGAAAAATTGAAGCGACTAACCCCTGTGGGGAACAGCCATTATTGCCTTATGACGCCTGTAATTTGGGAGGAATAAATTTATCGAATTTGGTTAAAACCCTTCCCCTGACCCCTTCCCTTGACAGGGCAGGGGAGGAAAAGTCTCCCTTGTTAAAGGGAGATTTAGAGGGATTGAGTTTTGATTGGCAAGAATTAACCCGATTAGTTTGGGAGGGGGTGCATTTTCTGGATAATATTGTTCAGGTAAACGATTTTCCGATTGTTAAAATCCGGGAGATGGTGGATAAGACCAGAAGAATTGGGCTGGGAGTAATGGGATTTGCTGATATGTTGTATAAATTGGGAGTAAGGTATGACTCGGTAGAGGGGGTGGCCTGGGCGGAAAAAGTGATGAAGTTTATTGCCGATGAAGCCAAAAAAGCGACGGTGGAATTGGCCAAAACCAGGGGGGTGTTCCCGTCTTGGGAGATTTCAGTGTTTGCTAACACTGATTACAAACCGAGAAACATGGCATTAACGACAATTGCCCCGACGGGAACGACTTCGATGGTGATGGATGCCTCTTCGGGAATTGAGCCGGTGTTTTCACTGGGTTATCAAAAGAATACGGTTGAAGGCAAAGTGTTGTACATGATGAATCCGGTATTTGTGGCAGAGTTGAAAAAAAGAAATTTATATTCGGAAGAGCTGTTGGATAAAATTGTTAAGAATGGGGGGAGGCTAGAGGGGATTAAAGTGCCGGAGGATTTAAAAAATGTTTACAAGACGGCATTGGAAATCATCCCCGAGTGGCATATTAAAATACAGGCGGCATTTCAAAAATATACTGACAATGCGGTGTCAAAGACAATTAATTTTCCCGAAGAAGCAACCGTGGAAGAGGTTAGAAACGCTTATAAATTGGCGTATTTTTTGGGGACTAAAGGTATTACAATATATCGAAGTGGGTCAAGGGAAAAAGAAGTGATACAGACTGTAAAAAATGATGCGTCAACAGCCGCCTCCGCCGAAGGCTATGGCGTGCCGAAGAAGAAAAAGACGCCGGAGGCGGCGAGGGGGATAAGATTACGAAAGGCTTGCGATGCAGGAAAAGTGTATACTTCGGTGTTTTTTGAAGAAGGCAACGGGCCAGTGGAAGTGTTTGTGGCTTTGGGAAAATCGGGAGGTTATATGGCCGGGTCGGCGGAGGTGACCGGAAGATTGGCCTCGTTGGCGTTGAAATATGGAGCGACCTTGGAAGAAGTGGCCGAGGATTTGGTAGGGATTGCCTGCGGACAGAGGATGGGGTTAGGAAACAACACGGTTTTGAGTCTGTTTGATGCAGTGGGAAAGTCTTTATTGGAAATTTCTAAAGGCGAGCAATTGAATTTATTTAAGGAAGAGAGAACACCAATGGAAAAAAAATTTTTAGAGGAAGTGAGAAATAAACAGGTGGAGGGGGAGAGCAAATTTTCGTCGTGTCCTGATTGTGGCAGCCCGTTGTATGCTGAAGAAGGCTGTTTTAAATGTTCAAATGCGTTTTGCGGATATAGTAAATGCAGTTAAAATATATAATCAGTAGAGACGTTCTGCGGAACGTCTCTACAAAAATATAAATTAAGAAATAAAATGCCTGAAGAAATAGAATTATCAGAGAAAGCGATGACTTTAGTAGTTGGTGGAGAATATGAACATTACAGTGGTAAAAGATACGATTTAATTGGGGTAGCGCATCACAGCGAGGATTTAAATGAGCTGGTTGTCTATAGGGCAAAATACGGAGAAAATTTATTGTGGGTTAGACCTTTGGAAATGTTTTTAGAAAACGTGGAGATTGATGGAGTTGTTAAACCAAGGTTTAAATTAGTTGAATAAAAAATCAGTAGAGATGTTCTGTGGAACGTCTCTACAAAACAAAAATATTTATGACCATAACCACAAAAACCGGTGACGGGGGAGTAAGTTTTTGGAAGGATAAGAGAGTGGGGAAAGATAATATTTTAATTGAGACCATCGGGACATTAGACGAGGTGCAGGCGATAATTGAAATGGTGGGGATTGATTTGGAAGAGGTAAAGGTTGATTTATGGGGAATAATGGGGGAAATTGCCTATGAGAAAAAATACGAAAAACTGGGAGAGAGAATTGGTTTGATGGAACATACCATTGATAAATTAGATGAGGAATTACCAAAAATTGACAAATTTATTATTTTTAAAAACGAAAAGGCGATTAAATTGAATTGGCTACGGACAGTGGTGAGACGGGCGGAGAGGAAAATAGTGGAGCTGAACAAACAGCAACCGGTTAATCCAAAATTGTTGGCGTATATAAATAGGTTATCGGATTATTTGTTTATGATTGCCAGGAGAGAAGAAATAAAGTAGAATTTCAGTAGAAGAAGGGTGTAATTCCCTCGCAGTGCCGCTACGGTCATAGCCCGGGCCTTAAAACCCACCACAGGCGGGTAAACTTTCGAGCAAAAAGTATGAATAATGTAGAAGTAAAACAAGTAGATAGGAGCAGAACTTTAGCTACGGAATTGTTGGTGATGGGGCTGGTAAAGTTACCCGAAAAGAGGAGATCGGATTTGAATTTTGACCCGGATTTAGAAGTAGGATATTTAGTCAGATTGCCGGCGGAAATGAGACGGGGACAATTGAAAAAAGAAGTCCAAACTGCTTTGGGAGAATTGTATTTGAGTCAGGTAGACCATACATATGAAATGGAACAGGGCAGGTTGATTGATTCAGAAACTAGACAAGACGTGGAAACATTAACTGCTTTGGGTGAGGTTTCTGAAGAGGTAGAAGCCATTCAAAAAATAAATCATTTAATGGGAAATGGTTCTGATCTGGTGGTTAATATCAGTCAGGAGAATAAGGATTTAGGATATCCGGATAATATGGTGGATATGTGGATGAGGTGTGCTGATGGCAAAATAAGAGTTTTACGATGTAAAGTTGAAGGAAGTGAGGAAACTTTTAAAAATTTTTATAAAAATATTGGTGGAGAAAAAGAAAATCCTGATAAGAGAGAAATGTTATCTGATCCGATAGAAATTAAAAATTTACGATTGGCAGAAGTGTTAAATATGTTGGTGATTGTTAAGTGTGAGACAAGTTTGGGAGAAAATAACATCGAAACAATTACGGAAAGTTTGTTGCAGACATTTGAGAAAAGATTTAAAGATAAGTTGATCAGAGATCCGAACACTATTTTACGGTTTTATTTGGCAGTAAAAGATGCGATAAAAAATTTGGGAAAAGGAAAAGTAAACGTAAATGAGGTAATTGGTAGCTTACTTGAAGAGAGATATTTGAGCGGGGCAATCAGGATTAGACAGGAAAAAGGCGGGGGGTGTGGATTGAGTAGTTTGGGAGGGGAATTTGCTAAACAAGGGTGGGTGTTGGTGATGAAAGACGGAAAACTGACCAGTCATTTTGGGAAAACAGAAGGTTTGATATATTGCACCCGATGTGGCTGTTGGCATGAGGGAAGCAAATGCCCGTATTGTGACAAGGGCTAGATTTTACCGGCCATTTTTTTGAAGCCTTCGAGAACTTCGACGGGGAGGGCAAAGACCACTGTGTTGTTAGTGCCGTTGGTAGCATTTTCGATGGTTTGGAGAGTGCGCAGGGAAATGGCACCGGACTGAGCCAGTTGAGTCATGGCTTTGCTAAGGTTATCAGAAGCGGTTAATTCACCCTGGGCCCGGATAATGGTAGCACGGCGTTCGCGCTCGGCTTCAGCCTGTTTGGCCATGACCCGTTTCATATTGTCAGGAACAGCGATATCCTGTAAACGGATACCGGTGACGTCGACTCCCCACGGAGCGGTTTCGGCATCAACAATTTTTTGAATTTCGTCACTGATAGTTTGGCGATCGGTTAAAAGTTGATCTAATTCAACCCCACCGATAACATCGCGAAGGGCAGTTTGGGCATATTGGGAAACGGCATAGGTATAATCACGAACTTTGAGAATGGCATCTTCGGCTTTGAGAACCTGGAAGTAGACGACAGCATTGATAGAGACAGCAACGTTATCTTTGGTGATGATTTCCTGTTTAGGAATGTCAATAGTGTTGATGCGGATGTCGACTTTGATGACCCGTTGTAAAATCGGAACAACAAGTTTCAGCCCTGGCCCAAGTGTATAGGAATAAGTACCCAAGGTTAAAATAATGCCGCGTTCATACTGGTTGACGATGACAATAGATTTGAATAAGAGAAAGAGAGCGATGAGGATGATTGGAATGGTAAACATGATTTATTATATCAGGGTTTCGGCAAGCGAAACCCCTACATAAAAATATTTGTAGGGGCGCCGCTGGCCGGCGCCCTTGGTAAAATGCTAAAATTATTGGTATGAAAAAAATAATATTAATAGTAGCACTGTCATTATTAGCAGTTTATGTCTTGCCGTTAAATAAAATAAACTGGGGAAAAGTGACTTGGCAGCCGGCAGAAACAGTAACGGTGTCGGGAACAGCGACGACTCAGGAAACAAACCAAATTGCCAGTTTTTCGGCGGGGGTAATGGTCCAGAATATGGATAAAAATAAAGCGATGGTTATAAGAACAATAATAAGGCCGACCGGGCCCTTGGTTAAAATGGAAAGTCCTGCAGAGAAAAAAGATAACAGGTACAGCTGGCTCCGGTACTTTTCACTGGTATAACCGCAATAAAAAAGAAACTGGGAAAGGGTGATCCAGAAGGTGAGGGTCATGTCAAGATGCGCCCGGGTGGCAAGCCAGAAAAATTCAAACCCGGTAAACAGGATGAGACCGGAAAAAAAACCGGTCAGCGGGTTATACAGTTTCCGGCCCAGCAGGTAGGTGAGAAGCAGCACCCCCAGCGCAGCCACTGCTGACGGGAGCCGGGCCGCGGCAGCGCTGACGCTCCCATAGTGCCTGGCGCTGAGTGCTATAAGCCAGAAAAAAAGCGGCGGCTTGTTCGAGTACGGCTCGGCCCCGAGGCTTGGAACAATATAGTTCCCGGTATTCAGCATTTCGCGGGCAACCTGCGCGTAGCGCGGCTCATCAGGAGTCCATAGTTCCCAGCCCCCGATGTTCACGAATAGGACAGCGGCGGCAAGGAGCATCACTACAGCTATGCGCAGCCATTCAGCACCGGGGATAAAAGAATCTCTGCTGTTTGACGCAACAGCACAGGTACTTGCAGTGGGTGGTATGGAATTCATTATTTAATTTTGGACAAGCCTTTTCGCAGGGCTTCTTCAAAGAGATCAACTGACAGGTCTATCTCCGGCCTGGTTATGTAGAGGGATGGGGCCAGGGTGAAGACGTTTTTATAATAACCGCCTACATCAAGGATGAGTCCTCTTTTTCCGCCGCCCGCACGCAAATTACCGCTCAATCCGATCGTGGTTATGGCATCCGTTAACTCCTTGTTCGGGGTGAACCCGTCTTTTTGGCAGATCTCAACTCGAATCGCAAGTCCAATGCCGTCAACATCACCGATCTGCGGGTATTTATGCTGCAGCTGTTTGAGCCGGGAAACAAAATATTTTCCTTTCGCGGGAACCTGCCTGCTGAAATCAGATTCTTCGATCAGCCGCATGGTTTCCAGCCCGACCGCCGTGCCCAGGGAGTTGGCAGAAAAGGTGGAGTGGGTCGAGCCCGGAGGAAAGACGCTGGGCGCAATAAGCTTTTCTTTTGCCCACATGCCGGATATGGGGTTCAGGCCGTTGGTGAGAGCTTTGCCGAAAACCAGTATGTCCGGGACGACGTTAAAATGTTCAATGGCCCAGAGCTTGCCGGTCCTGAAGAAGCCCATCTGAATTTCATCATCAACCAGCAGTATATTATATCTGTCCAGGACCTGCTTTAAGCGCGGGAAGTATTCACGGGGCGGGATGATATAGCCGCCTGTTCCCTGGACGGTCTCCATGTAAAAAGCGCCGCACTCGCAATTGCCGGTCTTATGATTCACCACAGAGTAGTATTCTGTTTCAAACAGCCGCTCAAACTGTTTCAGGCAAAAGAGATCGCAGTTCCTGAGCTTCTTTTCATAGGGGCAGCGGAAACAATAGGGGTAGGGGATAAAAACAGCACGGTCGGAAAAGTGCCCGAAGCGCTCCCGGTAGCGGTAGCTTGAGGTAATGGCGGTGGCGCCGAGCGTGCGGCCGTGATAGCCGCCCATGAAGGCAAACACCAGATTTTTGCCGGTATGATTGCGGACAATTTTGAGAGAATCCTCTACGGCCGCGGAACCGCCTACATTGAAATGGATTCTGCCTTTTGCTTTGAAGGATTTTTCTATCCCCTGCGCAAGCTTTGCAGCCAGCACTATTTTATCTTCATGCAGATACTGACAGGCAAGCTGAGGTAAGGTATCAATCTGCGTTTTCAGCGCGTCGTTGAGGCGTCTGTTTTTGTAGCCGAAATTAACGGCTGAATACCACATCTGCAGGTCAAGATACTCTGTTCCGGCGCGGTCATACAAATAGATGCCGTCAGCAGCACTGAAGAGGTTAAGCTTCTCGGCATAGTGGACCGTATCCCCCCAGGAACAATACTTCGCCTCCAGCGCCAGGAGATTATTTTCTTGAGACTTTAGCGGCTTCGCAGGAGCCTTCTTTTTCTGATCCATTGATATGTTCCTTGCAGTAGTTATAGACATCGCCTAAATCATTAAATGCCACGCAGTATCTTTTTGCCTTTCTAAA
>JAPLYY010000074.1 GCA_026395315.1 Candidatus Shapirobacteria bacterium
TTGAATGAGAAATTCTGAATTAATAAAAGGACCACGTTCGGCAACTAATTTGGGAATGATATCGGGTATTCTTTTATTAATAAGCTTAAAGCCACAATCGGTGTCAACTACCCACAAACCAAAGAGGATAAAAACTAATATTTGCCAAATTTTTGAACCTAAAATACGAACAAAAGAGACTTTCCGACCAAGATAATAGCCGATAACCATGTCCGCCTTGGTGTTGTTTTGGGTACTAATTAGGGTTTTAATATCATTAAAGTCGAATTGGCCGTCAGCATTGGTAAAGGCAATCCAAGGGTACTTAGCAGCGTACAGGCCACTTTTAAATGCTGCTCCATAGCCACGATTGGGGTTGTGGGTGACTATTTTGACGTTTTTTGGGTACTTTTTAACTATTTTATCGAGTATTTCGGCGGTATTGTCTTTGGAACCATCATTAATGAGAATTACTTCCCACTTATGGGCTATTTCTTTAATTATCGGCAGAGCTTTATTGAAAGTATTGGCAATGTTCTTTTCTTCGTTGTAACAAGGAAAAAAGACAGACAGTTCAGGCATAGGTTTTGGGTTCATAGAGTCAGTATAGCAAGTTGTAGTTGATTTATAAATAATATAGGGTATAATAGCCTGTAATTAAAATTATACAAAATTATGATGAAAACAATATTGAGCACAGTTTTGATCGCCTCACTTTGGGGAGCTTTGTGCCTTTTTCCTAAAATTTCTCAGGCTCAGTATTATAGCCAAGGCAATAATAATTTTAACGTAACTATTGACAAAAAGATAAGACCTATAACTGATGTTAATTATTATGATAATATTCCGGCTTCTCAAAAGGTTTTTATCGAAAAAGATCAAATGGATTTTGAGTTAATCGTGGAAAATACCGGTAATCAAAATTTGACCAATTTGACGGTGAAAGATACATTACCAAAATATTTTACGCCACAATTGTATTTCGGGACTTTTGATAAAGAGACTGCCATTATTCAAACTCAAATTGATAGTTTGGGTGTCGGTGAAAGTAAAGTATTTAATATTCGGGGAATAGTGTCCAACCTGCCAGCTTCCGATTGGGCAAAACAATTGGTTAAATTGACTAACCGTGCCGACGTCTATAACAACAATGCTTCAGACACCGATTATGCTTCGTATTTTGCTGAAAAAAGAGTTAACCCGGTAACCGGCGCTGATAGCCTGGTTTTAGGCAGTCTAGTGTCTCTGACGATGCTGACAACTGCCTTTGGCTTACGGAAATTGGCGAGAGGCTATTAAATTATTTTGTAATCAGGCGAAGACTTATAATTCTACTGGTCGAGTAATAGGTATTAAAATCCAAATCGGCACCTCGCCAGGGATCATGCATTTTGTAATTGCCATTGGAACCGGAAATAAGAACAACAAAATGTGAGCCGGAAACGCTCGAAGGCATGGGGATTTGAGCGATAACATAACGACCATTTTTTAACTCGCTGTCAATGGCATTTTGATTATAACCGGTGATTTTTTGATAGGTAAACCCGGAAGGAACAGACGGATCAACTAAATCGGCAGTTGATGAAAACCGACCGGGATCGGAAGCGTAAGCCGCAGGAGTGATACGAAAACCCAGTTTTGTAAGAATTATGGACATGCTGGTCAAATAACAGCCAGCACCACCAATGGTATATTTGGTCTGTAAACCAATGAAGTTTTTACACCAACGAGGGTCTATTTGGCTATAGTAATTGTCGTCACTACCACCATTAGCCGGCGAACTTAAACAGCCGGCATTGGAATTGTTAAATGAAGCTAGTTTATTTTGAACTGCAATTAAAAGTTCTTGATATTGGATATCATAATTAGTTCTAATTGTTTCCATATTGACTAAAGTATCCTGACTATTTTTTTGGATCAGAGAAATATATTTATATTGTTCTAAAAAACTGTTGAAACTATCACTAGATAGGAAAATTGAAATCGGTGAGGCTTTTTTCGCCAGCCGATAATTTTGATTGACTTGTTGAATATAGACTGAAGAAAGCTCGTTAAGATTAACATCTAGTTTACCAATTTCTGTGGATAGATTGGCTATTTCTGAAATTAATGTTTTAATTGAAGTTTGGGTTTGTGAAATTTTTAAAAGCGTTAATTGAATTTGTGAATCAATGATCTTAATTTGATTAGCTAGAGTATTTTTGGCTTTGCCAAGTTCAATTAATTTTTGGTTAATTTCATTCGATTTTTGTTGACATTCAGCGTTGGTTTGACAATCTGAGGTCAGATCTTGAGCAAAAATTGAATAAGAAATATAGAAAAAACCCAGTATACCAATGAGAAACACAAAACAACGCATGATTTAGAATTTGATATATCTTTTAACGCCGATCCAGCTGGCAAAGAGACCAATCACCACCCCAAAGAAACAGGAACCACCGAGTAGAGTAGCGTAGAAAAGATAATCAGCCGAGATGAAGGTAATCGGAGTAAAAAAGGTGTTGAGGGAATTTTTAAAGGCAAAGCTGAGAATTGTCACCGTGCCAAAACCTAATAAGCCGCCGATAATACCGTAATAAGCGCCTTCAAGGAGGAATGGTTTAATGACATAAAAACGGGAGGCGCCGAGCAACCGACTAACCCGGATTTCTTCTTTACGGTTGGTTATTTTCATGCTGATAATGACAAAAATGACCAAAATAGAAATTGACAGAGTGACACTGATAATAATCAGACTTGCCTGTCTGATAGCTTGGGTCCAGGATAATAAGGTATTGATAATGTCTTTTTGATAAATAATTTCATCAACTTCATTAGTTTTGATAGTAAAATTTTCAGCTATTTGAGACAATACTTTAGGATCAGAGACGGAAACTTCAAATGAAGCCGGCAGAATGCTGGCGGTAACCATTTCCGTTAAAAGTGGATTATTTTTGTTTTGTTCCCGATAGATATCTAAGGCTTTCTCTTTAGAAATAAATTTTATTTCTCTAATTGAGGGATAATTAGCTAACTCTTTTTGAAGATTTTCGACAACACTGCGGTCCAGTCCATCTTTGAGGAAAATAGTAACTTCCGGTTTGGTTTCAAAATATTGGATCAATTGAGTCATACCCCGGTTTACTACCAAGAAGAGGTTGATAATAGCTAGGGAGATAAAAATAATTAAGACAGCCACTAAACTTTGAAAGGGTGAACGGCGAATATGGTGCCAGGTGGTGTTGATATTAGTCATGGTGTTTTCTGGTGATTTTTTTAACTTTTTTAATTGGTTTCTGGGGAATTTCCACCGGGATTAATTGTGAATCGTTGACAAGGTGACCACAGTCAATAGTTAAGACCCTTTTGTTGAGGGACTTAATGATCTCCCGATTGTGGGTAGTCATGATAATGGTTGTTCCCTGTTTAAGATTGATATCTAAAAGAAGGTTGATTAAATTCCAGGAGTTTTCGGGATCAAGATTACCGGTTGGTTCATCGGCTAAGATCAATTTAGGATTGGTGCTAAGAGCCCGGGCCAGGACGGCCCGCTGTAGCTCACCGCCAGAAAGTTGAGCGGGAAAAAGAAACTTACGGGTTTCCAGATTAACCATTTTAAGGACTTCATCAATTCGCCGGGGAATATCAGCAGATGGGTATTGATTTATATCCAAACATAAGGCAATGTTTTCTTCAACGCTTTTATCGGGAATTAGTTGATAATCCTGAAAAATTACACCAATAGACCGTCGGATTTTTTCAATTTCTTTTTTGGAGGCAAGAGAAATATTTTGGTCGTCAATTAAAATTTTTCCTGAAGTAAGGCATATTTGATGAAGGATCAGTTTGACTATAGTGGACTTTCCGGCTCCGGATGACCCGATAATGAAAATAAAATCACCGTGGTCCACCTTGAATGAAACATCGTCGAGAGCGTTGATGATGCCGTACTTTTTAGTAACTTGTTGAAAATCAATAATCATGTTTACTGAAGAATTTTGATGGTACCGACATCGAGAAGCCAGGCGGTTTTAGTGGAAGCGTTGGTTTCACCTTTGACTTCAACTCTTTTACCGACAAATAAATCCAGATCGACGGATGAAGAAATAAGTGAGGCACGCTGGCTGATACCGCCATCACGATTTAAAATATGAGTCCCCTCGCCGTTAATACTGCCTTTTTCAATGGTGCCGGTAGCGATGTCTTTAAAAGTTTTTTCGGAATTACCGTAAAGTTTGCCGACGACCAGATCGCTAGTATTGCTGATTGTATCGGCAGAGACAGCAGAATCATTAGTGCCGCTATTAGTACCACTGGTTGATGATTTAGGCAAAAGCCGAGACAAACCGAAACCGGCAACCAGAGCTAAGACAACCACAATTATCGAGAAAACAAGAGTATTTGGTGATTTGACTGGTTGGTTGATATTGGTAACAATCGGTTTGTTAACTTCGGGGATAGTTGATAGATTGGGAATTTCCATAGCTTGTTTAAAAACTAATAAATCAGTATATCATTTTCGAAAAAGCAGAAAGAGACTATCACTACGAACAGAGAAAAGAAGAGAGAAAAGATAGTTTAAATATTTGACAAATTTAAGAGCTAATTTGTCTGATTTATTTTTAGATCGATTCGGCGGATAGGCAATAAAATAATTATTTGATACTGCTTGAAGATGAAGTGAACGACAAAGAGAGGTAATTTCGGCCAAACTGTATTCCCGTTGATGACGAAAATTAATAGGTTGTTCCAACTGAAACAGCGGAAAATAGATATTTTGGCCAACAATCAGACTAATCAGGTTTTGCCAGCGAAAAACATTGGGAGTAGTGATAATAAAATAGCCGTTTTTTTTGAGCAAAGGGACAAGCTTTTTAAGTACCAAAACCGGATTAGATAAATGTTCGATGATTTCGGAAAAGATGATTAAGTCAAAGTTGTTTTTAGGAAAGTTGACCGGATCAGATTCGAGGTTAAGAATTTTGACTTGTGAGTGATCAAACGGTTCCAGAGGTGAGGAAATACCAAAAACAGAGTATTTTTCCGACAGTTGGTTAAAAATATAAGGCGGATAGCAGCCGACATCAAGAATTTTGGCTGAGGATGGGATATTTAGTGAATCAATTTTAGCCAGGAGATACTTGAAACGGGTAGTGTGAATTTGATAATAGTTGTCAATTGGAGCCATATAACGACTGTTGAATAAACTGTTGAAGAGAAGAGTAGTCTTTTTGTTGGGGAATAAAAACCCATTGCTGATTAATAAAAGTAGCCGGATGGTAGATTAAATTAGTTATATTTATTTTGTTTATTTGAATTTTATTAAGATAGCTAAATTGAGATTTTAAAATTAAACCCAAGTAAAAATCAGTTAAATTGGTCTGGACATCACTATGCCAAAAACGATAAAGTGAAAATAAATAGGGTAAATTATTGATAAGTTTCGAATCCAACAATTTTTTGAAAAGAGCATCAAAAACCGACTGCTGACGTTTAATCCGACCAAGGTCGGTACCGCCGGCATCAACTGTCTCTGCACCGTGGCGGGAGCGGATAAACGGGGTGATATTAGTGGCATCTAAATGTATCCAACCTGAGGGATATTCAACGGTAATATAGATAGGAGCCTGACTGTGGGGATGGTTAATGTATTCAGGATTGGGATATTGTTCGTCTTTAACAGCAATTTCATTGTAGACATCGATACCGCCTATCAATTGACAAAGTTTAACTAAATTATCGGTGGTGACAATGATAGTTTTGTTGATAGTTTGACCAGTAACTTGCTGGAAATTGTCTTGAATATATTGATAATTATCAGTTCGATCGATACTTAGGGGATATATTTGATTAATTTTGGCATTTAACTGCCAGTCCCAAAGGTCACGAGGCAACGAGACCAAGTTGACTTTTCCCGCCTGAAAATTGCTTAATATAATTGTGTCCGTGGTGTTGGTTTTTTCTAACCAGTCATCGCGCTTATCGAGGCCAAGGATCATAATATTTGGAGGTGATGATTCTGATGTGGTTAATAGTTGATAGACAAGGCGGGGAAAATAGTCGAAAGGCCGGTTTGTTTGTTGACCGACGCCGACAAACAAAATTAATATTGAAAAAATTATCAATATTAATATGAAAAATATATATTTAGCCATTTATAAGAGAGTTTTTAATTCGGCATCAATAAATTCATCGATTTTACCATCAAGTACCCCCACAGTATCTGAAGTTTCATAACGAGTGCGGAGGTCTTTGACCATTTTATAAGGATGAAGAACATAGGAGCGGATTTGGTGGCCCCACCCGGCGATAACATTGTCACCTTTTAAATCTTTTTTTTCCTGATTAAACTTTTCCTGCTGAACAGCCCATAATTTACTAGTTAACATTTCCATGGCAATTAAGCGATTTTGATCCTGGGAGCGTTGACTTTGACTGGAGACGGTAATGCCGGTAGGTTTGTGGATTAAGCGAACGGCAGTAGAAACCTTGTTAACATTTTGACCGCCGTGGCCACCGGCGCGGTAAGCGCTAAATTCGATATCTTCCGGCCGGATATCAACTTCGGTGGCATTATTAATAATCGGAGAAATTTCGACTTTAGCAAATGATGTTTGCCGTAACTGATCAGCATTAAAAGGTGACAGACGGACCAAACGGTGAACACCATTTTCACCTTTTAAATAGCCAAAAGCATAAAGCACGTTGATTTTTAAATAGACTGATTTGATACCGGCTTCATCACCGGGGATAAAGTCAAGAACCTCGTAATGCCACTGGTGACGATCAAGATACCTAAGATACATTCGTTGGAGCATGGAGGCCCAATCCATGGCTTCAGTGCCTCCCTGGCCAGCGTGGATTGACAGTAGACAGCTATTGCGGTCATATTTACCGGAAAGATAAGTTTTTAATTCCAAATTATCGATTTTTTTAACTAAATTGGCAATATTTTGGTTAAATTCCGTTTCCAAAGAAGGGTCGGGATATTCTCTTAAAAGTTCAGACAGTTCATTAAGTTGTAAAGCTTCTGAATCAATCACTTTGATTTCAGTAATGCTTTTTTCTAAATCTGAGATTGACAACATAATTTGAGAAACCTTTTCCTGGTCGGTCCAAAGAGAAGGGTCTAAGGATTGTTGTCTTAGCGAATCGGATTCAGCCAGCATTTCCGAAAGTTTTAGTTTGGTTTTAATTTGGTCAATTTTAGTGAGTAGTTCTTGGGTGTCCATATTATTTTTGATCAACAGATTTTAGTAAAGAATCGGAAAAAGTTACGATTAAAAATCGTAATAATTGTTTAAATTGTTTATCAGGAAAACCGTTAAGATTCTGATTAATATGGTTGATTTTGTCCTGAACAGAGGTAACAATTGGTAAATTATTGAGATTTTTTAAAGCGGACTGGCTTGGCGGCGGCAGGCGACTGATTAAGTTGTCAATGGCCGGTTGCAGATTTAATTGTTCCTGAAGAGTAATGGTTGAGTCACCCAGAATATGGGCCTGACCATTGGATACATAGGTATAAATTAAAAATATGGCGGCGGCAAAAATAAACCAACGGAAAAGCATTTGGACGGAAAAATGGAATTCGTTATCTTTGGACTTATGGGACACAATTCATTCTATCATTTGGCGGCTAACCAATCGATGATCGGCTGGTCGCCGGAAAGACATTTGTTAATGGAAGGAATATAACCAAAAGGCACGCCAATCCCCTGACTGGTGTCAATTTCCGGACATTTTTTAGCTGTAGTTTCTAGCTCCTGTTGATTGGTTTTATTACTGTAAACCTCTTTGAGACTAATTTTTATTTTTTGATCAAGTTTATTAGTAGTAATATATTCTTTAACTTTTTCACAGTGGGGACAACCTTGGCCCCAATAGATAACTAAATCTGGATTTGAAATTACAATATCAACGGGGGATGGTTTTTTAGATAGCAATTGAAATAATCCGTAAAACAGAGCAATTACAATAATTATGGTGATTACTTTTTTCATTTAGTATTTTGGGTAATTTCGGTGATGTTATCACCCTGTTTAATTTGATTAAGAACATCAAGCCCGGAAATAACCTGACCAAAATTGACATAATCATTGGTTAAATGTTGACAACCATCGGTAGTAAAACAGATAAAAAATTGGCTGTCGTTACTGACATCTTTGTTGCCGGGGGAACGGGCTAAACCTAAACTACCACGAACAAAGGGGGTGGAATTAATTTCAGATTTAATCGTACCGCCACCGGTGCCATCGCCTTTGGGATCGCCGCCTTGAGCCATAAAATCGGCAATAACCCGATGAAAAGTTAAGCCGTTGTAAAAACCGGCATTGACTTTAGTTAAAAAGTTTTTAACAGTATTAGGAGTTAAATCACGAAAAAGTTTGATAACTATAGTACCGTGAGTGGTTTTAAGACCGACAACGGTATCGATGGATTTTACTGGAGCAAGGGAAGTGGTTGTCGGTGCTAGAGAAATCAAGGAAGTCACTGACGGATTGGGGGTGGGAGTAGACTTACTACAGGCAGAAAGAACGAGGCCAAAAAGAAGGGCTATCAGAGTTTTGGTTTTCATGGCCTATTTTAACAGAATTAGGATGCGAGGGGTGCCGGAATTGATATCTTCTTTTGTTAGTGAAGCAGGGAAATCGTGGATGGCATTCATTAGTAAACCGTAAGAGTAATGAAAATAGGCCCCAAATTGGGTACCGACATCATGAACTATAAATTCCTGTCTAAGGTCATCGTAACCCAGAATGACAATGTTGTGATACCAAGGCCCCCCGCTTTTGAAGTGTGAATTTTGAGCAAAGAGGATTTTGCCGTTGGCGGGAACAATGACCGGAATATTGGCAGCAATTGACTGTTTGATTTGGTCAAGCGTGGGATTATCAATGATTTTAGGGGTAAGATGGAGATAATTTGAAGCTACTATTGCCATTTGAGAAATATTGATATCAATAGGATAGTTTTGAGAGGTTTCGAAATCGAGCATATTGAGAATAGCTTGTTTTTGGTCAGTTAAAGATGGCGATTGATTTTTATAGTAAAAATCAAGAGTTAACAAGGAGGCCTCTTCGCACGTATCCTGCCAAGGAAGATCCCAGTTCTTCTCCGGAGCCTGTTGAATGAAGGCAGTTTTGATTAAATGAGCATTGGGAAGACCATTTTTTTCGATAATTGTGGGTTTGGGAGTAGCCGTTTCAACTACCCGATCAATTGTTTGGGAAAGTTGTTGGGTTTTATTATTAATTTTGGCGGAAAGATTAATATTTTTCGATAGTACCCACAAACTTGCAAGTAGGGATAATGGGAGTAGAATATAGAGGATTCTGAGGGGTTTCACGTATGAAATTATATCAAGATATTAGAAATGTCGCTGTTATTGCCCATGTTGACCATGGCAAGACGACACTGGTTGACGCTCTACTGAAGCAGACACATACATTTCGGGATAATCAGGAAGAAATGACTGAAGACAGAATCATGGATAGCAACGACTTGGAAAGGGAAAAAGGGATCACTATTTTATCCAAAAATACCTCGGTTTTTTATAAAGATTATAAAATTAATATTATTGATACCCCGGGACATGCTGATTTCGGCGGCGAAGTTGAGAGAGTGATGAATATGGCTGATGGAGCTTTGCTGATTGTTGATGCGGCCGAAGGACCGTTATCACAGACCAAATTTGTCTTAAAAAAAGCTTTGGAAGTGGGATTAAAGGTAATTTTAGTCATTAATAAGATTGACCGGAAAGATCAAAGAGTTAAAGAAGTGGTGGCTGATACGGAAAATCTATTTTTATCATTAGCAGCTGACCCGGAACTGTTGGATTTTCCGATAATTTATGCTATCGGCAAAGACGGCAAAACTTTTTACCAAATGCCTGACGATTTAAATTCAACCGGTGATACTACTCCCCTGTTTGAAACCATAATTAGGACAATTCCATCCGGTAGAAAAGACGTTGATAAGCCATTTCAAATGTTGATTTCGGCATTTGAAAAGAACGGATATCTAGGAAGATTGGCTTTAGGCAGGATAAACCAAGGAAAGATTAATAAAAATGATTTTGTGTCATTAGTCAGTTCGGATCAAAAAGCAATCGGAAATTTTAGGATTGAAAAAATGTATGTCAATGAAGGGATTGAAATGATTGAAGCGGATACAGCCGAAAGTGGTGAAATTGTCTATTTGTCCGGAATATCACACCTAGAGATTGGGGAAACTTTAACCGATCCACGGTATCAAGTAGCTTTACCGATGATTGAAGTGACGGCACCAACAATTAAAGCCAGTTTCGGACCAAATACATCACAATATGCCAAAGATGAGGCGAAATTTTTAACCAGCCGGGAACTGAAAGAAAGATTAAGAGAAGAAGTGGAAACCAATTTGGGGTTAAAAATTGAAGATGATCCCCGGGATAGTATCAGAACCATCGTTTCGGGCCGGGGCGAACTGCATTTAGCCATATTAATTGAAAAATTACGCCGGGAGGGGTTTGCCATGGAAGCGGGAAAACCGGAAGTTATTTTTAAGACAATTGACGGTAAAGTGACGGAACCGTTTACGGAAATGACTATTTTGACCCCGGATGAGTATGTCGGGACGATAACGTCAGAATTGGGTAAGCGAAAGGGTCAAATGATTGATATGGTGAATGATGAGAAAGCGGGTACTAAAATGATTTATAAGATTTCAGAAAGAAGCGCTTTGGGATTGAGAAGTATTTTAATGACAACTACCAGAGGCCAAGTGTCGATTAGCTATTTATCTTTAGGATACGAACCGAAATCGGATGATATATTAAGAAGCCGAAATGGGGTGTTAATTGCCTCGATTAGTGGTAAAGCTTTGTCATTTGGCATTGACTTGGCCCAAAAACGGGGAATTACGTTTGTGGGGCCGACGGAACCGGTATATGAGGGACAAATTGTCGGTTTCCGGCCGGTCAGCGGAGATCTGGAAATTAATATCTGCAAGGGTAAACAGTTGACGAATATGCGGTCGGCCGGAAATGATGATGCTATTATCTTGGCACCGCCGGTGAAATACAGTATTGAAGAGGCTTTGGATTTTATTGAAAGCGATGAATTAATTGACGTGACTCCCAAAAATGTCCGTCTACGGAAAAAGTTTTTGACTAAAGTTGACCGGGTGAGGGCGGAACGGAAGGGACAGTCAAATTAATTTGGGGTTGAGGGACGAGTTTTTTAATATAATTGGTAACAACATTGGTAATATTCAGTTGGCTAAAAAAGTAGACCAAAATTGCGGCAATAACAACGGTGCCAAAAAGTGTTCCCAGAGAATGCCAAATACCGGAAGAAAAGTTGTAGGCAGCGTTTTTGAAGGGATTGGATAAGACGTCGAATTTCTTATTAATTTTTCTGAGTTCGGACAACAATTCTTCATCCGGGGTCATTGATTAATTTTATCAGCAATTAATTGAAGTTGAATACTGGTTGGATTTGAACGAAGTTTTTCCGAAAACAATCCGGTCAAGCAATCATCTTTATAACGGGGCAGAAGATGGACGTGGGCGTGAGGTACTTGGTTACCCATGGTCAAATAGCTGATGAACAATGGATTTAATGTTTTTTGAATTTGTTGAGTAACTTGAAGAATGAAAGACCAGTATTGATCAAATTTAGGAACGTCGTAGACCCAACGATAATGAATTTTTGGAATAATAATAGAATGGCCTTCGGTGAATGGTCCAATATCAAGAAAAGCCAGAAAATTGTCGTTCTCAGCAATTTTTTGACAAGGGATAATGCCAGATACTATTTTACAAAAAATACAATCTTCCATTATGGTTCTCCCAACTCGGGATAGGTTTGGTGAATAATTTTTAACAAACATTTTTTGGCTTTAGGAAGGGAATATGGTAGGGTGGCGCCGGCAGCAGCAGAATGACCACCACCAAATTTTGTGTTGACGGCAATTTTACTGACATCAAATTGATTTTGGCGTTTCCGCATACTTATTTTAATTTGATTTTTGGATGTTTCCATCATAGTGATACCCATTTCCCAACCGACAACAGCTTTTAATTGATTGGCGATTTCGACATTGCCGATATCGTTGGGATTGATCCTTATTTTTTCCAATTGTTTTAAACTCAAAGTGCTGATGGCCACTTTACCGCCAAAATATGTTTGGATATTCGAATACATAAAGCCGATTAGCTTGAGTCTTTGAGGATCATCATTGTTTTCAATTTCATAAATATAACGATGATAATCAGGACAGACAAAAGCCAGTTTAGAAGCGATGAAAAATGTTTTTGATGATGTAAGAGGATATTTATAACCACCGGTGTCAGTATATAGCCCCAAAAGTAAACAAGCCGCTTGATCGTAAGAAAATTTTTTTTGATATTTAAGAATAAATTCAGCAACCAATTGGCTGGTGGCCGGAGCATCTTTATCAACCCAATTTAAGTCTCCAAAAATTGTACTTGAGGTATGATGATCAATAACGATAACTGTTAGTGTCGGAGGAAACTGAAAACCATCGGTTTTGGTAACCTGACTGACCGATGAAGCATCAAGTGAGATAAATAAATCATATTTAGATAAATCGATTTCTGAGATATTTTTTTCAATAATATTCTGAAAACCTGGTAACATTGATAAATATTGTGGTAGTTTGGAATCTCCCTGAATTAGGGTAAC
>JAPLYY010000008.1 GCA_026395315.1 Candidatus Shapirobacteria bacterium
TTTGTGTGGATAGTTTTCTAAGTTTTCAGGCAATAATTTTACTAAGAACTTTCTCTCAATTTCTTTGTTGCTGGTATTTCCCATTTAATATTTTTATATAAAGTAAAACCTTTAAACTTTACAAATGGCTATTACTTTTACCTGGGCAAATTCTTGCATACCAATTTTCCCATATTCTCGTCCTGTTCCACTCTTTTTGAATCCACCAAAGGGGCATTCTGGTTTGAAGAAATTATCAGTGTTTATGGCTACAGTACCACTTTGGATTTTTCTTGCCATTCCTGTCCCTTTTTCCAAATCAGAGGTATATATTTCGGAACTTAAACCATATTCCGTGCGGTTGGCCAATGTAATTGCCTCTTCCTCAGTTTCAAATGGCATTATTGATATAACCGGACCGAATGTTTCTTCATTCATCACTTTCATATCAAAATTCACGTTTGTCAAAATTGTTGGCAGGTAATAATTTCCCATCAACAGTTCAGTATCTTTGGGTTGTTTGCCGCCAATAAGAACTTTTGCCCCTTTGGAAATAGCATCATCTATTTGGTCTTTAATAATTTCAAGTTGCCTTTTGGTAACTAATGGACCAATGTCGTTATCTTTTAGTGGATTGCCAACTTTTGCCTTATTAACTCGCTCTGCAAAACTATTTGTAAACTTTTCGAATATAGATTTCTCTACAAATAATCTTTTTACAGCCGTACAAACTTGTCCGCAGTTTAAAAACCTAGCCCAATAAAGATTCTCTATGGCATTTTCCATGTTAGCATCAGCCATGACAATTCCGGCACTACTCCCTCCCATTTCCAAAAGTGATTTTATAAATTTTTCACCACATTTTTTATAAATATCCATCCCAGCTTTTGTACTTCCGGTAAACCAAACCAAATCAATTTTTGAGTCGACTAAAATTTTTCCTTCATTACCACCACCAATAACTAAGTTGACTACGCCCTCCGGAATTCCTGTTTCGTTCAATAAGTCGACCACCATTTTTTGACTTAAACTAGTGTATTCCGATGGTTTAACTACCACAGTATTACCGGCAGTAATTGCAGGTAATACACCAGAAGTAACCATCGAAACTGGAAAATTCCATGGAGAGATACAGGCACACACACCATATGGCTCATAAGTTACTTTATAATTATCCTTTTCATTCTCAATAATTGATTCATCGGCAAAGAATTTCGGACCATTTTTGGCATAATATTCAATAAATTCCAGCTCAGATTCTATCTCACCAACGGATTGTTGAAGTGGTTTACCCATTTCGAGCGTCATCAATCGTGCTAGCTTATCTTTATTTTTATTAAGAAGATCTTTAAGTTTGCTGATATATAAACACCTTTCCTCAACAGAAATATTTTTCCACGAGTCCAAAGTTTTTCTTGCCTTTTCAACTTGTTTCTTAATCTCATCTTCGGTCGATACTTCCAGCTCGCCGACAATTGTTTGATCGTTAGGATTTATTGATTGTAATTTCATATCAAATTATATTTCAAAAGCAGCATTAACAGCATCATCTTCATATATCGGATCTTTTGTTTCTGGAACTCGATAACTATGATCAGCACCCTCTATTGAGACATATGCGATCTCTTTGGAAGCTAAACCTTTAATGTCACTTTTTACGACCTCAATATCACCGAATTTATCTTTACTCCCCTGAACAATTTTTATTTTCCCGGTAAAGCTTTTTATATCGATATAGCCAATGTCATATCCTAAAATAATTGCACTAAACCTAGACATATTTTCTGGAGTTAGTTTCGTCAAATATGAGGCAGCCACTACACCTCCTAAGGATTTTCCAATAAGTCTGATATGCTTGAAATCACCCGATCGACAATAATCCATAACAAACTGTAATGCATCAAGTTCCTCAATTAATTCTGGTCCTGAAGAATTTTCTTCACCTCTTTCAATATATAAAAAATTAAATGCCACAACGCTGTTACCAAGGCTCTTAGATTTTTCGACCAATTTGTTAATTAGACTTGAATCCATTCCTTGGGAACCACCGTGTAATATTACATCTAGTGTTTCCGATTTATTATTAAAAAAGAACTTAAAGTTTGGTTGAATCATAGCTTATTATAGTTAATTAGTAATCAATTTTCTTAATTCAATTGGATCGGCATATAAAAATCCACCCATACATAATTGGGCTCTTACCAAACGCTCAGTAGCAGATAGATCTGGCAACAAACTTTCGCCACTTAAGGATCTGGCGGAATCCAATCCATCTATACCGTCAAAGTCTATAATTTCTGGACTAACCTGATTTTCCAATACACTATGCATTCCTTCTAACTGGTGTAACTTTAAGCTAGGACTGGTTGAAAATAATAATCGCAACAGTCTGGTTATTGCAGACCTGTCCCGATTAAACAAATTTTCCATAATTAGTAAGCATGCCTCTTTAGCACTTTGAGTATCAACAACCTGATCAGCTGTTAACCCTTTTTCTGTCGACAAAGATAATAAACGATCTTCAAATCTAAGGCAATAGTTATCACTATATCGAGGAACAACTAAGTCCTGTTGGCTGTCTAGCGATAAAATTCTTGACCCTCGGTCATCAAAGGAAAAAATACCAGACAATAGTAAAGAAAGACTATCTTCTTCTACTGATAAGCCATCTACCTGTAACCTAAATCCACCTCCCATTCTTACCTCTCTCTTGTCCTTGTAATTATCAAAACCTCCAAGAATTGCCACCCTAGATCTTTTACGTGAATAGGTATTTATATGTGATTCTTCTTTAACGATGACATGTTCTCCACTCTGAGTTATTAGTCCGGTTAACTTCCCATCTTTGACTTCAAGTTTTTTATTTATGTCATCTTGGTTTGACACATATACAACAGGACAACCACCTGAATTGCCCCATTTTTGCCTCATTACCAGTATTGATAAGTATTTGTCCTGACTGGTCTCGGAATAAATATATTGTAATAATCTGCTTGATTCGGTCTCGTCTCCATTAACAATGAAAGTTTCCCTGCTAGGTGCGTTTGTACCATTCGAAATCCCCACATTCTTCATTATTTTTTCTTTAGTTTGTCGAACTTCAATTTCACTTTCAAACGGCAATCCGAGCATTTTACACATCATCTCAACATGAGGATATTGCTCTTTCATTTTATCTAATTTGGGGAACATTTGATTGCATCATTGACACAACCTGTTCAGGACTTAATTGCGAAGTGTCAATAACCATAGATCCGAGGTTTGCTCTTGCTACATCGACTAAACAGGCTTCCATTGCTAAAAACTTTTCTGGCTTATTTATAACCATCATATCTTCAACTGAGACCTGTTCGGGAGTCTCTCTCATTCTTTTTTCTAATCTTTTTCGTCGATGCTCAATGTCAGCTGTAAATACAAAAGATGCGTCAAACTTTGGATGTTCTTTCATCAAATCTCTAAACATCTCAGGTAATCTTGGAGTGTTTCGGATCGTGTGAAAAGCAATTGACCTCAAAATAATTGTTGAGTCTTGAATCGTATTGACGGTTGGTCTTTGAAAACCTCTAATATCTGCCATTAAAGCTGCATAATATAAGTTGCCAATTACCTCAGGGTCATACACATCATCTTTCCGTAATGCATCTGCCAAATCATGAATAGGATTTTGTAGAGATAATCGGTTG
>JAPLYY010000057.1 GCA_026395315.1 Candidatus Shapirobacteria bacterium
AACCCCTGACCCCTTTCCCTTGACAGGGCAAGGGGAACTTTATTTTTGGGTTATTTGATAAAATATTTTTGAAATGTCGTCGCGGATAGGGTCGAGCTGATGGGCTTGGGTGATGGCATCAATGGCTTCTTTGGTTTTACCTAGGATTAGGTTGATTCTGGTAATTTCCAGCCAGTCATCGGAAGTTTTGGGAAATTTGCCAATGAGAGTATTGAGTTGTTTTTTAAGAGTGGCAGGCTCGAGTTGAGATTTAAGATAAATTAAATCAATCTGGTCAAGTTTCGGCTCTAAAGCAGAAGCGGAAGTCCAGTCACCCTTAAGGGCAAAATAGTGCCAAAGCTGGAGGCGGTTATTATATTGATCACCCTGGGACAAGACAATTGATCGGGGTAATAAAAAGATAAAAGCGATAATTAATAGCAGAAAGAGCCAACGATTCACAAGAAATTCTATCATGATAAAATGTTGGCTGTGGCAACGATTAAACAAGCAGCAGAGACAATTAAAAACGGCGGACTGGTGATTTTTCCGACAGACACGGTGTATATTTTGGCGGTAGACCCGACCAATCAGAAAGCTGTCGACAAATTAATTGCTTTTAAGGACAGGTGGCCGGGAAAAGCAATCTCGGTAGCGGTAGATGGTGTTAAAATGGCTGATAAGTATGTGAGGTTAAATGAAAGAATTGTTGACTTGATGGCCAATTTATTGCCCGGTCCGTTTACACTAGTAATCGACGGTAAACACAAAATGGCTAAAGGCGTCGAGGCGGAAAACGGGACATTAGGAATAAGAATTCCGGATAACCAAACGGTAATGGAGTTGGTTGAAACGGTCGGTGGGCCGGTAACGGCGACTTCGGCTAACTTATCGGGAAGAACGCCGCATTATTCGGTGGAAAGTTTAATGAAGACTTTGTCACAAAAAAAGAAAAACATGATTGATTTAGTGGTGGATGCGGGAATATTACCGAAAAACAAACCATCAACAGTAATTGATTTGACAATGCCGGAAATAAAAATTTTAAGACGGGGAGATCTTATAATTGGAAACAGTAAAACTTTAATATCAAAATCAGAGAGAGAAACAGAGAAGATAGGAGAATATCTGTTGAAAAAAACCCTAACCCCGACCCTTTCCCTTTACAGGGCAAGGGCCATAGTTATTGGATTAAGTGGAGATTTGGGGTGTGGGAAAACGGTATTTTCCCGGGCAATTGGCAAATATTTGGGAGTAGAGGGGAAAATTACCAGTCCGACATTTGTAATAATGAATGAATACAAAACCCTTCCCCCATCCCCTTCCCTTGACAGGGCAGGGGTAAAAAAGTTTTTACATTTTGATTTGTACCGGATTACAACTGAACAGGAATTGGAGGAAATTGGGTTTTTAAATCAATTTAAAGAAAATACAATTAGTTGTATTGAATGGCCGGAAATGATGGGAAAGGAAAATTTAGAGAAATTAAAGAAAAAAGTAAACTATATTCCGGTGAACTTTAGGTATGTTGACGAGATAACTAGAGAGATTGAATTTTAAAATCTTTAAGAAACTGATCGCATTCTTCAATTAAAGTAGGTTTACCGTTGTGGACACACTGGATAGTGTATTTTTTGCCAGCTGATTCGAAATCGACAATTTTTTGGGTAGCTATTTCGTAGACGAATTTGCCGGATGTCAGATCGCGGCCGGGATGAACCCACGACCAGATAGTACCGACATGGACGGAAATATTACCGGAGGACAGGTAGAAAGTATAACGGTTACCGAAAGATTCAGTATCCTGATAAAGTTTTCGGGCGCTGGAATAAACGACCGAAAAACCATCGGTCTGGCTTTGATAATTTAGATAGGTGGGAGTGGGGGTGGGAGACAAAACAGGAGTAATGGTTAGTCTGGCTGATTTAGTGGTAGGTTCGGCAGTAGGCTTCGTAGTAATTGTAGGAATAGTGTCTTCGACAACCGGAGCGGGAATGGGCTTTTTGAGCTGAAGAAGAAGATAGACTCCAGCAAATGATAAAATAACCAGAATTACAGTTAATAATACATAGGTAGTGGTGGACGTAGGACGATCAAGGTCAGTTCTATTAGTTGCCATAAATAAATAATACAGTAATGTTAATACTGGCGATAGAAACAAGTTGTGATGATACCTGTGCCGCAGTCTTGGAAAACGACCGGGTGTTGGGCAACGTGATTTCGTCACAAACGAATTTGTATAAAGAATGGGGTGGAGTGGTGCCGGATATTGCTAAAAGAGCGCATCAAAAAAGAATCGAACCGGTAATAAACAGGGCATTGAAAAAAGCTAAAAAAAAGATTGAAGAAATTGATATCATTGCCGTAACCCAGGGACCGGGACTGGCGCCGGCTTTGGGAGTGGGAGTAAACAAGGCCAAGGAATTGGCGATAAAATACAAGAAAAAGTTAGTAGCTGTTAACCATATTGAAGGCCATATTTTATCGAA
>JAPLYY010000040.1 GCA_026395315.1 Candidatus Shapirobacteria bacterium
GCTTTTTTTGGTACCAAGTATCCTGAAACTGTCACTGTTTATACTATCGGTGATTTCTCTAAAGAAGTCTGCACCGGGCCCCACGTCAAAAATACCCAAGAACTGGGAATATTTAAGATAAATAAAGAAGAATCCGCCGGTTCCGGTAAACGAAGAATTTATGCTACTTTAAGCTAAATTAGTGTATTCTTAATTAATGGTTTCTAATTTTTGGCTGATCTCAATCGATGACTCTGCTATTACCGTCTCGCTGTCGGCCAATCGAAACAATCTGTTTAAAGTCGAATCAATTGGCGATAGCGTCAACTGGCAATATCCTCAGCTTAATAGTTTTTTGACCGCCGTTGATGAATCTTTGGCCTCCTGCGCCGAGTTAATTAGTCTGCCGCCCGACTCGGAGCCCAACACCGCCGCCTTCGTTGTTCCTGCCAGTTGGATCGGCCCTGACGGCCGAATCCAATCAGAGTTTAAAAAAATCATTGAACAACTCTGTTCCAAGCTAAAATTTAAACCTCTGGGGTTTATTTCCCACGACGAAGCCATTGTTGAGCAAAGTTCCGAAGCCGACGGTCTGCCGGTAAGTTTCATTCTGTTATATCTCACCCCTATTAATTTTGATCTCAGCCTGGTTTATCTGGGAAAAATCAAACAACGGATCCATCAGCCATTGACTGGGATTTTTACACCAGAACTTCTTGAAACATCTTTAAATACACTAAATTCCGACTCCACCCTTCCTCCCCAGGTGATTGTTATGGGTCAATACGAACCCCAAATAATTGAAGATTTTAAAAATTATCCCTGGATCGGTAAAAAGACTGTTGAAACTTTCCTTCACTTTCCTGATTTTATCCCCCAGACCCCCAAAGAAACCATTGCCGCCTACAACGACATTATTACCCATCAATTTCAGCCGCAAAATTTTGTTAATCCACCAACAGTCACCCCGGAAATCCCGGTCATCACCACCGACTCCGAAGACCCGGTTGAGGTTGAAACCTCCCCGATTGTTGAAGTCGAGGCCGCCAGTCTAAACTTTGAACCGGTAGCTTCTGTGCCGGAACCCTCACCTACCTATGAAGTCATTCCTATCGAATCTCCATTGCCATCTGTTACTCCCAAACCCCGTTTTAAATTACCCCATCTTTCGTTGCCGGCTTTACCACGTCTTCACCTGCCTTCACTATGGTTGGCTTTAATTATTCCGGCTCTATCACCTTTACTGTTAATTTTTTTAGTTTTTTTCTACCGCTTGGATTTAACCCTTTTTTTCACTCCGATTGACTTTTCCGAAAATATTGATGTTGTTCTCGATCCGGCTATTACTCAAATAACCTCTGCCAATCATATTCCAGTAATTGCCAAAAAATTTGATATTAATTTAACTTTATCCACCAACACTACCGGACAAAAGGTAATTGGTGACAAAGCTAAAGGTCAGATTATTATTTACAACAAAACTGATAAAGTTCAAAATTTGCCCAAAGACACTGTTTTGGTCTCCGGCAACACTCTCAAATTTGTTCTGACTTCAAGTGTTCAGGTTCCGGCCAGTAGCAGTAATCTCGATTTGGGAATTATTACTATGGGCCAATCCAAAGCCGTAGTTGAGGCTGCCGACATTGGTCCTGAATACAATCTGGGCAAAGATGCCAAACTTAGCTTTAAAGATATTGCCTCTATCTCCATGGAAACTAAGATCGACACCCCTTTTACCGGTGGCACCAAAAACCAAGTCGCCGTAGTTGCCGCTGCCGACAAACAAGGGCTGGAAAATCAAATTAGTACTGCCGTTACTGCCAATATTGACCAAAAAATGACCACTGAAGTGGCTAGCTTATCCGGTCTGTTAACTCAAACTATCAACATTACTCATAATCGCAACGATTACAACCGCGAAATCGGTGAACAGGCCGATCAACTGACAGTCCAATCAAGCAACACTATTACTGCTTATGTCCTTGATTCTGCCCAGAAAAAGACTGTTATTAATGATCTTTTAGCCAAAAAACCCGAGCTTTCCGCTACCACTTTCAATCCTGATAAATTCACCTTCGACTTTATTCCTGATAAAACTACTGACAAAACTCAGGGTAAATTAACCATTAAAGGTCAATTAACCCCAGAGCCGGATGTTAACTCTTTCCGCCACCAAATCGTCGGTAAAACTGCTTCATCTTTGGCTAAAATTATTCCTGTCACTTTTCCCCGGGTTTACAATTATGCTCTTATCAGCAACCTTTCCCCCATTAGTCGCTTTTAACTGCCCCTCCGTTGGCAAAACATCTCTATAATAGTTAAATAAGTGACCTATTTATATCTTAAGCAATCATCGGTAGCTTCGCCGGCGGTGAAATTTAAATTTCACCCTCCTCAGTTTGTCATCACCTACAAAAGATACATTGCTGCCGGTTTTTTCTTAGTCGGAATTTTCTTTTTTTTATCCGCCATTTTTCCCATTGTTCAATATCAGCTTGAATATGCCGTCAAGTTCAACCAAATCTTAAACCCACTTTCGGCCAAATATTACAATCAAAATTCCTCTATTTTAGGTGATGTTTCGGTTGATTATACCCAGTTGTCAAATTGGTTTACTCCCGATTCGGCTACTTCCGCCAACACTCTGTCGTCAACTGAAATTGCTTCTTACCATCTTTCTATTCCGGTTCTTAAAATCAAAGACGCTCTGGTGGAAATCGGCGGTCAGGATTTAAAAAAAAGTTTGGTTCAATACCCTCAAACCGCCTTACCCGGTCAAGCCGGCAATACTGTTGTTTTTGGCCATTCAGTTTTACCTCAGTTTTTTAATCCATCATCATATATGACCATTTTTTCCACTCTTTACCGTCTAAAAACCGGTGACGAAATCTACGTTGATTACGACAATATCAAGTATAAATATTTAGTCGAAGAAATGTACGAGGTCACCCCCACCGATTTGTCCATTCTGGAACAACGGTTCGATGGCCGTTATTTTACTTTGGTTACCTGCAGTCCGCCCGGTACCTACTTACGCCGGTTGGTTATAAAGGCTCAAATCGTTGAAATATGACCGCCCTGGGAATTGACTTTGGCACCAAAACTATTGGCTTAGCTTATACTCTGAATGGTATTATTTTTACCTTGCCTCCAATAAAAAATAATTCGGATAAATTTAAAACAATATTATCAATTATTAATGAATATTCAGTTAAAAAAATTTATGTTGGTGTTTCTGAAGGCAAAGTAGCTATTTTAACCCAAAAATTTATTTTAGATTTAAAGAATGTTATTAATTTACCCATAGAAACAGTTGAGGAATCAGTTAGTACTATCGAAGCTTCTGCTATTCAAAAAATAAACAAGGGCTCTATTGATTCAACTTCAGCTGCTGTGATTTTAAGACGAGTTATCAGTTAAAATAGGTTATGATTAAAAATCTTTTTACTCCAATTCAAGCGTGGTTATTGTCTCAGGGACGATGTGTCGGTTGTGGCGAGCTCCTCGCCCGCGGCAAAAAACAGGAAATTAACCAAAAGAAAATTGTCAGTTGTCGTTGCGGCCGGATGTTTGTTGACAATCACGGCACTTATCGTCGGGCTTTATTTAACGAGATCTAATGAAAGTTGGAATCGTACTTATCTTAGTATTGGTCTCGATTCTTGGTTTCATTTATATATCTTCATTGCCCGTGTCACCGGTTAACACTCAAAACGAATTCGTTGTCAATCAGGGTGATGGAATTATTTCAATTGCCTCTCGTTTGGAAAAAAATAATTTAGTTAAAAACAAATTTATTTTTATTTTTTATGCCTATAAAATGGGTCTCCATTCCCGTCTGCAAGCCGGTGATTTTCAGTTATCGCCATCATTAAGTACTCCCGAAATTATTACCAAACTGTCTTCAGGGGGAACTAAAGACTATTGGTTAAAAATCATCGATGGTCAGAGGGTTGAAGAAATTACCCCCAAATTTCCATCTTCGCTCGAAGGTTATCTTTTTCCTGATAGCTATTTGATTCCCGTCCGTTACGATCAATCCCAGATTCTAGATTTGATTAAGCAAAATTTCAATAAAAAATTTGCCTTAGCTTTGGCTGATGCTACCAATACCAAAATGTCCGACGCCGAAATTGTTACTTTTGCCTCTATCCTTGAACGTGAAGCCCGTACCCTTCCTTCAAAACAAATGGTCGCTGGTATCCTGTTAAACCGCCTGAAGATCGGCATGGCCCTTCAACTCGATACTACCGTTGAATATGCCCGTGACTCGAAATTACCTCATCCTAAGGTCTATTGGTCTCCGGCTACCGCCGCCGATATTCATTTAGTTTCTTCTTACAATACTTATTTAAATCCGGGTTTGCCGCCTGCACCTATTTGTAACCCAGGTACCGATTCTCTCTATGCCGCTTTCCATCCCACTGCTTCCGATTATCTTTATTACCTCACCGGTAATGATAACCTCATGCATTACGCCAAAACTCTGCCCGACCACAATGCCAATGTCGCTAAATATCTCAAATAATTTTTTTATTCACCAATCCATCCAATATCCGCCACCTTCTTTTCTTCTCGTTTTGGGGAATATCGTTGGGATACAATTTTGCCGATACTGTCCCTCGTCGTGGGGAATATTTATTAATATAAGCGATCTCAAAACCGACTTTTTTACAGACA
>JAPLYY010000020.1 GCA_026395315.1 Candidatus Shapirobacteria bacterium
TTTTACGGGCGCCGATAATTAAATCTTCTTTAATAATTTTTAGGGCGGTAACCAGATTGTCCCAATTAAGAAATGGTTCTCCCATACCCATAAAAACAATTCGGCTAACCGATGCTTTATGTTTCCAGAATAATATTTGATCAACAATTTCATCAACGGTTAGATTGCGTTTAAAACCCATTTTGCCGGTGGCACAAAAAGTACAACCCAAAGAACAACCAACTTGGGTACTGATACAGGCAGTTTTCCAATCATCATAGTCCATCAAGACGGTTTCGATTTTGAGACCATCACCGAGGACCAAAACCGCTTTTTGAGTCAGACCGGAGGTAATTATTTTATTTTCGGTTACCGAATATAGTGAAGTTGAGTTATCCAGAACATCCCGGAGATTCTTAGGTAAATCCGACATTTCGGCAAAATTTAAGTAACGGCCGGAAAAATAATTCTGTTTAATTTGTTTTAAACGATAATCCGGGAGATTGGAGAGAAATTGAGAGAGTTTTACAAAATCCACTAGCTATTATAACGCCGAAAGATACTCCTGCTTCTGATGAAAGCCGATAATGGTGTTTTTGATTTGACCGTTTTCAAAAATGATGACCGTGGGAATAGAAGTAACATTGTATTGATTAGCAATTTCCGGATTGGCATCGACATCGATCTTGACAATTTTTATATCTTTTCTTTCTTGACCTATCTCCTCAATAATTGGAGCAAGCATTTGACAAGGGCCACACCAGGTGGCTGAAAAATCAACAAGTATTAAGCCGGTTGTTTGACTAAAATCGTTCATGTTTAGGAAGTTTTTTTGTTGATATGGGCAGAATAAATAATTTCCCAAATAGCGCCATCGGGAGCGGTCAAAGTATTGGTACCCGAAAGAGTGACATATTGGGCTAAGTAATCGGATAAAGCGACTTTTAATTCTTTGACCTGCATAGCGGCATCTTTAATTTTATCAACCAAAGCTTTGGCTTCGGTATGCTGCATGACTTTACCTTTGGCTAGAGTCTTAATTTTGGAGGCTTTTTTGGCGGCATCGTTGGCGTCCAGATACTCTTTATCGCCATTAAGGAGGTCATCCAGCATCGATTTGTTAGTTTTTAACTCTTTTTCTAATGTTAGGAGACGGGAATCGTGAGAATTGATGAGACTCTCAATATTGAGTAGGTTTTTAGCAGTATTTATTTTTTCAGGCATACCGTCTAATTTAGCAGTTGAGGAAGTTAGCTTCAATGGCCAAAAGCTGATCAATCGAGGTCAATTGGCAAATTTTAAGGCGTAATTCTTTGGCGCGGGGATGACCGAGAGTATAAAGCAGAAAATGGCGGCGGAGAGGTTCAAAACGGCGGCCGGAAAAAAGATCTATAAATTTTTGAGTGTGAAATTTCATGGCGGCAAACTTTTCAGCGTAGGTGGCAATATGGTCAGAAAAGACCCAGGGATTTCCCATGGCAGCCCGGCCAATTAGAACTCCGTTAACGCCGTATTTATGACAGTATTCAATCCCCTGCTGACGGGATTTAATATCACCGTTGCCAAGGATGGGGGTGTTAAAAGTTTTAGCGATATTAGCGGCTGTTTGAATTTCGGACCAATCAGCAACACCTGAATAGCCCTGTTTTAGGGTTCTGCCATGAAGGGTTAGAAAATCCAGATTATGTTTTAGTAAAAAGGGAATCCAAGTTTCGATGACTGATTCATTTATGCCAAGACGGGTTTTAACAGAAATTGTGGGATTATTGTTTTGTAGAGACGTTCCGCGGAACGTCTCTACTTTGTCAATAGTTTTTTGTTTAAGTTTAAGATCTTTTAATTTGGTTTTATTTTTAACAGCTTGTTGGACAGCTTTAATTATTTCCGATGCTAATTCGGGTTTTTCAATTAAGGCGGCGCCGGAACCGTGCTGAGTGACAGTACGGGCGGGACAACCCATATTAATATCAATACCGTCGAAACCCAGGTGACATAAAATAGTGGCAGCTAAATAAAAGCTATCGGGATCTTTACCGAAAAGCTGGCCAATAACCGGCCGTTCTTCGGGTAAAAAGAGTAAGTGATCATAAAGTTTAACCGCATTGTGGGCTAAACCTTCGGCGCTAACAAATTCGGTAAAAATAATATCAGGTTTAGCAAAGTGGCATTGGGTCAAACGAAAGGCTTCGTCGGTAATGCCATCGAGCGGTGAGAGACCGATGATTGGTTGAGAAGAAATTAACTGTTTTAAATCCACTTTATTTAGCCTTCTGTCTACTTCTTAAAGCAAATTTTTTGCCAATGCCGGCATGATGGGTACGAGAGTCAAAAACTGATTGACGTTGGTGCTCAAAATTGGCCGGGGTAAGAGCCGGTCTGACCGGACGGGTTCTTGGTATTGAAGCTTTGGAAATAATCTTTGGTTCGTATTTTTTAAATTTTTGAGGATGGCGGGCAACGGCTTCATCATGGCGGGCTAAGCCTTCAGGAGTTTTGGCCGGATCTTCCTGCGCATAATCGACAATGATTGATAGATCTCCTAACAGATAATTATGCATTTTGGTTTTAGCCTCAATAGCCGAATCCAGGGTGTCATACTCGACAAAACCAAGTCCGCGGCTTTTGCCCCAAGGGGTGTGCATAATTTTTAGACTGATGACCCGGCCAAAAGGAACGAACAGTTCCAATAATTGCCCCTCGGTAAAGCGATAGGGAATGGAACCAACAAAAAGCCGTTTTGAAGGAGTTTTAATAGGAGATGTCATAAAATTCGACCTTATTATCCGTGTTTACAAAGCGAAATGCAAGCGATGGTTTAATATTGGCATCAATCTGGTAGACAACGGCGGTGGTAACTGATTGACCACCATCGAGGGTAAGTTTACTAAGTTCAAACAATTTTTTACTGAGAGTATAAGCGTCAGAAAAAGAAGTTTCTTCAACATAAGCAAAGTTTTTAGCCTTATCGACGAGGACAAATTGAGGCGAGGGATGAGTCCCTATTTGGTTAAAAGCAGAGGGTTCGCCTTTATTTTTGGCATTACCGGAAACAGCCAGTTCAAGAAGATAAAGTTTTTTACCCTGGTCTGGTTTTAATTCCTCAATGGCGCTAATTTCTTTAAAAGAAATGGCCTTAATGGTAGCATTACCGATGCCATCCGGATTAAAGGTTTTATACTGGACTTTAAACTCCTGGTTTATCTTCCATGTTTGGCTATAAGTTACCGTAGTTTGGGGAATACTTTCAGCGTATGGAGTAATTTGGCCGGCAGCCGGAGTTTCAGAATCGCTGCTAAAATCGGCTACTTTGCCGCCAACTCCACCTTTGGAAACCAGACCACAGGCGGTTAGTATTAACGAGGAGACAAGAATCAACAATAATTGTTTCATAGTTTATTATAATGGATAATGCTGCAATACGAAAAATTAGTTTTAGGTGAACTGCAAACTAACTGCTATTTGATATGGGAAACAGCGACAAAAGAGACTTTGATCATTGACCCGGCTGATGACGGGGTGGGTATAAGCGAAATAATTGAAAGCAAGCAATTAAAACCGGTGGCTATATTGGCGACTCATGGACATTTTGACCACGTGATGGGAGCTTTAGATTTGAAATTGATTTACAATATCCCCTTTTACTGCAGTAGTTTGGACCAGTTTTTGTTGGACCGGCAGGCAGAAACAGCGAAGCACTTTTTGAAACATAATATAAAAGTGCCGAATTTCAGGCAGATTGATGTTGATTTAGATAAAACAGACAAAGTTAGCTTTTTAGAATTAATTAAATTACCGGGACATACTCCGGGAAGTGTCGGCTTTTATAATAAAGAAAACGGCTGGCTATTTTCGGGGGATGTGATATTTGAGGACATGGTAGGCCGAACGGACACCAAATACGGATCAAAAGAAGATCTAAACAAAAGTATTATTCAGATCAAAAAATTGGGAGAAGTAACTATTTTTCCGGGACATGGGAATAACTTTGAGTTATAATTCCCTTGATACCCCATCGTCTAATGGTAGGACATTGCGCTCTGAACGCAAGAATTGTGGTTCGAATCCATGTGGGGTAACAGTTTTTGCATATCGAGAGATTTTGCTAATACTGTCAGCTTGGTGATATTCTCTTAGAAATTTCCTCGAAAATTTCTTTTTCCGGTTTATTGCCGTCAATTATCTGCAATGACCAGCGATGACGAATCAATGACATTCTGATACCTAAACCAGTATTAAATTCTTTCAGTCGTTTTAGCCAGGCTGCCGGAGTATCATCTTCTCTTTTTCTACCACCTTCACTCATTAATCTTTCGGCACATTTCCATAATGGAACTCTTAAATAAACCACATTTACCGCAAAAGTTTTTCCTGTTTTTTCTAACATTGCCGGAAAACATTCTGTTTCTTCGATTGTCCTAAAACCGCCGTCGAGTATTACACCTTGATCGACATCTTTCTGCTGTAACCTTATTCTGAGTACGTCCAAAATTCTTGATGGTGATAAATAGACATGTTCTTTGAACATTTTTCGACAAGCATCACCTAATTCTGATTTATCGTTTCTAGCCGCTTCTCTTAATATATTGCCGGTCGAAACATAAGGACAACAAAAAAATTTGGCTGAGTATTCCGCTTGGGTACTTTTGCCTGATCCTTCAGGCCCGGTAAAGGCAATTAACGATATTTTTTCACATTTGGGCATATCCAGCCTATTTTATCAGACAAAAAAGATATTTTTATTCTTCTTCCAAAACATCACTGCTGTTGTCGGAGGAAGTAGAAGTTTTGGTGACGGCTTTGGTGGGATAGATAAAAGCCCAAGAATCGACAATCCCGGAGATATCTTGGCCGGTAATGGTGACTAAAACTTCGTTATCGATACAGGTGACAGTAGTCACACCATCCTTGATAACTTTTTTAGCCGGTTTGCCTCCAAGAGTGGTGTTTATTAGAAGATCTTTAAAAGTATTATCGGCCATAATAATATTGACAGTGTTTTGTGATGGTAAAGTCAGGGTAAGATTGGCATAATTGGTTGTATCCTCGGGATGTTTATCAATCAGGGTTCCGGTGGGATATTGGAAAGAAAAACCGGCTTCATCAGTCCAGGTAGATAGGGCGACAGGGATCGGAGTTGGAGATATAGAAGTTATTTCGGTGGTATTTGGGGAAACGGGTTTGGGTTTTAAAATATAATAAGTGGCTATTGTTCCAACTAAAATAGCTAAAACGATAACAATGAGAATTCGTTTAAGAGTCATAATTAATGTTATTATAATCTTAATGAAAGGGAAAGTTTTGATATTATTTTTGGCGTTGGTGCCAATGTTTTTGTTTTCGACAGCAACTCCGGTATCAGCAGTTAAGAAAAGAGTCTGGACCGCAGTAACAAAAACAACTTCCAGCAGTAATTTTTCGGTGTCGGCCAAATTAACCGGTTGGAAACAATATTTGAACATTAGTTTTAGAGGGCTGGCGAGTACTCAAGGAGTAAATTACGAGCTAATTTACAACGGTAACAATACTGATCAAGGAGTATATGGCAATGTTAAAGCCAGTGAAGGTAATGCCACGCGGTCAATATATTTTGGGACTTGTTCGCACGGGGCTTGTACTGCACATAAAAATATCAGCAATGTCCACCTGACAATTACCTATAAAACTACAAACGGCCAGAGCGTGACGAAAAATTATAAGGTGAAGTATTAGCCGATTGACCTATAATTTCAATTTTTTGGTTGAGGTTTGGCAGAATGATATTGGCTTTATATCCCCTGTTTTGAAATTCCGTCATCATGGCTGATCTGGCTGAGTTTTTACCATGAGTAATCAATATGGTTTCGAGTTTTGTCAAGTTAAACCGTTCTAAAAAAGCGAAAGTTTCGGACGGACCACTGATATGGCTGGTAAATCCATCGACCTTGATAACTTTGGCTCCTTTGGTGCGACCATTAAGGACGTTTTCATGATGAACCAAAGCGGCGCCTTTGGTGCCATCGGCCTGAAAACAGGTAAAGAGAACAACGTTTTTAGGATTTTTACAGAAGTAGCCTCTGAGATAATTTACCGATCGGCCATGCTCACCCATGCCGCCACTGGCGATAATTATGGCTTTTCCCGGATATCCGGCTAATTTTTTATCTAAATTTATAGAATCTTCATGTGAGTTAATAACAGTTAGATTTTTTAGATTAAATCTACCAAAGCTTTCATCTTCATTTTTATAGAAGTCGGCTTCATCACCATATTGGTTGGATAATTGTTCGGGGGAAAGTTTTTTAAACTTGTCTAATAGGGTCATTCCTAATGGGGCATCAATGAAAATCTGACAATCATCCGGTATAAGTTCACCTTGGCTATTGTGGAGCATTTCAAGAATCTCTTGGAAACGGTGAAAAGAAAGGACCGGCAGAAGTGGATTGCCGCCGTTTCTCCAAACATTATTGATTTCATTTAATAGATTCGTCCGTTTTTCCTCGAAACTAATCGGTTCCCTGGTAAAGCTGGTAGATTCAACAACGAGGATATGAATTGGGTCGTGAGGATATTTGGCGACTTGATCTAAATAACCGCCGCAGAGGGATTGCTGAGGTTTCCCCATGTCTCCGGTAAAAAGAATGTTTTGCTCTTGATGATCACCGTTGGTAGTACGAATCAGGATAGAATTGGCACCCATGACATGACCATTTGGTAAAAACTCGGCAGTTATCTGACTATTTTTTTGGCCAATGGGCACCTTCACATAAGGTTTGACCACTTTTAAATATCTTAAGGTTTTATCGACATCAAATTCATCGTAAAGTCTGTTTGGGAGGTGTTCCCTGGCTTGAATTAAAGCTGAATTTTGCAACATTGGTTTCATAAAAATGGCGGTGGTTTCGGTGGCCAAAATTCTTTGGGTTAAACCGGCCTTGTAAACCATCGGAATACGGCCGGTATGGTCGATATGAGTATGCGTGATCAAAATATCAGTTAACCCATGAGCAATATCTCCGACTCTAGTAAAATTCCATCTTTCTCCACGAGCAGACCGTTCATCCCGCCCTTGAAAAAGGCCGTAGTCAACACAGATGCCTGAACCTTTATCTGAACCTTCGAAATTTACCCGGTGGCATGATCCCGATACCAGTCCGCCGTCTCCCCCAAATGAAATGATTTCTATTTTGGACGATGGGGATTTATAATAGTTTTTCATAAATATAAGACGGTACTATGGGGTATTTTTATAATTAAGTGAGCTTCTTATATAAACACATTATAAGTGTTTATAACATGATCAACAAGGGATTTTGGAAGTTGTTTAGCCGGTGAGTTGACTTAATTTAGGAATATGATGGACAAGATAGGCCAAAGAAAAAGAAATGACAGTGACAAGAGAGAAAAAGAGAAGGTCAAAGCCGGAAAAAAAATAGAAACGACTAACGAATGACCAAGTGAATTCGAGGATGATGATGTGAATAAAAAAGACAAAAAAGGACAATTTAGATAAGATTTGAATCAAGGGATGATTAATTTTCTGATTATAAAAAACTAAAAACAGAGAAACCGTATAAATCAAAACACTGGGCCGCCACTGGGAATAAAAAGACAAATAGTTTCCGGTTTGATAAAAGCGGTTATAGCCTTCATAAACAACGTAAGCTGCAGCTAATATAGTTAAAACAAAATACTTTAATTTTGGCGGATTACGGGAATAAACCACACCTAAAATAAAAGCAAAATAATTAAACAGGGCCACGCTGATGGGATAAGGCAAATTAATTAAATGAAAATAATAATCTAAACTGAGAATAATTATTTGGATAATACCGAGAAAAATTAAAATCAATTTAGAATATTTAAGACGATGAAAGAGAGGAAAGATCAGATAAAAAATAATTAACGAGGGAATAAAATAAAGCTGATAAGAAGCGGTACCATCAACCAGAACCTTAAAAATATTTTCAGAATGGTAGGTGTAGACGATAAAGTAATAGATTAAACTCCAAAATAAATAGGGAATAAGAATCCGGTTAAATCGTTTTTTTAGATAGGAAAAATAGTTTGGCTGAAAAGAATAATTCAGCTCTAAAACAAATCCGGAAATCAAAAAAAATAGGGGTACGGCGAAACGGGAGAGTTGGTTTAGCACTAAACTAATAGGAAACCCAGCCAGGTTGTTGCCGGAAGCAGCCAAAGTTTTAGTGGAAGTGTGAATCATGATGACGGCCAAAATGGAAATCAGACGGATAAAATCAATCGTGGGGTTATAAATTTTATCTTTTGGGGTCATAACTATTAGAATAATGGTAAAATAGCCTGTATGCAAACAATAAAAGATTTTGGTAAGGAACTTGGCTTAAATGAGGCACAAACGAAGATGCTGGAAGTTTATATGACTGGGGTAGTCATGGAACTGGTGGAAAGTATTAAAGAAGACAATATTAAAAACTTTGACGAAACCATTAATAGTTTGAAATCGTAATGGACAAGACGTATAGTACCGCGGTAGAAACGGATATATATAATGGGTGGGAAAAATCGGGCGCATTTACTCCAAAAATTGATAAAACCAAAAAACCGTATTCGATAATTTTACCTTTACCCAATGCTAACGACCCGATGCATATGGGCCATGCCGTATTTACAATTGAGGATATTTTAATCCGCTATCACCGAATGTTAGGAGAACCGACATTGTGGCTGCCCGGCGGTGATCATGCCGGAATTGAAACCCAGTTTGTTTATGAAAAAAAACTGGCCAAAGAAGGTAAAAGCCGATTTGATTTTGACCGAAATACTTTATATAAAATGATTTGGGACTTTGTTGAAGAAAATCGGGAAATAAATAAAGCGCAAATGAAGAAGCTTGGCTTCTCGATGGATTGGACTAGATATCACTACAGTCTGGAAGAACCAATTGTCAAAAATGTATTGACTGTTTTTAAAAAGCTATATAAAGATGGTTTGGTGTATCGTGATGAAAAAATAGTTAATTATTGTACCCACTGCGGAACTGCATTTTCGAACCTGGAAGTTGATTATGTTGACGAAGTAACCAGTCTTTACTATATGAAATATGGTCCATTTATTTTAGCCACCACTCGTCCAGAAACTAAATTTGGTGATACGGCTGTTGCTGTCAATCCAAAAGATAAGAGATATGAAATATATGTCGGACAAGAAATTACAGTTGAAGGCCTTAATGGTCCCTTTAAAGTAAAAGTAATTGCTGATGAGATGGTGGATATGGAATTTGGAACTGGGGTAGTTAAAATCACTCCGGCTCACGATCCGGATGATTTTGAAGCAGGATTAAGACACCATTTGGAAGTTAAAAAAGTTATCGGTTTTGATGGCCGAATGAATGAATTGGCAGGTAAATATGCTGGGTTGACCGTAGCGAAGGCAAGAGAACAAGTGGTCGCTGATATGCAAGAAAAAGGCATGATGGTAAAGACAGACACTAATTATCAACATAGAATTGGACGTTGTTACCGCTGTAAACACATTATCGAACCCATGGTGGCACCCCAATGGTTTATTAAAATTGATAAATTGGCTAAACCGGCGATTGAAGCCGCCAAAAACGGTGAAGTTAAGTTTTTTCCGACCAGATTTAAAAAATCATATATCACCTGGATGGATAATATTAAGGATTGGAATATCAGCCGGCAGATAGTTTGGGGACCGAGAATTCCAGCTTGGTATTGTTTAGAATGCAATCCTAAAATTAAACTAAATTTCTTGGATAAAGGTAAAAATTTGGTTACTGACGTTTATGCCCATATTAAGGATAAATATACATATGAGGAAATTAAAGATGGGTTGCAATCACTGACTGCACCAGTCGAAGCTAAATTCGAAATTGAAGAAAATGATAAATGTCCAATATGTAAATCAAAAAAATTATTGCAGGAAACCGATACTTTTGATACCTGGTTTTTGAGCGGACAATGGCCGTTAAATACATTGGGTTTTAATCCGGAAGATCCAGAGAAAAGCTCGGAAGATTTTAAATATTTTTATCCGACAACCGTACTGGATACACTGTGGGATATTTTGTTCTTCTGGGTGGCTAGAATGGTTATGTTTGGGATTTATTTAACCGGTGAAGTGCCATTTAAAACCGTGCATTTGCATGCCCGGGTAGTAGATGCCAAGGGGCAAAAGATGAGTAAAAGTAAGGGTAACGTAGTTGATCCCCTATTGATGACGAAAAAATACGGGACTGATGCCTTGCGGATGGCGCTGGTTTACGGAATTGCTCCGGCCAGTGATATTGTGGTATCAGAGGATAAAATCAGAGCCCACCGAAATTTTGTTAACAAGATTTGGAACGCCTCTAGATTCGTATTGATGATTATCGATAGACTGCAAGTTAAGGATATTAAACTTGACGTCGATACTAAAATTTTAAATACTGATAATAAAGATATTTTGAATAAGTTGGAAATTATTGTCAAATCGACAACTACCGATTTGAACACTTATCATTTTGGCAGGGCGGCAGAAAACCTTTACCAGTTTTTTTGGCATGAATTTTGCGATATTTATATTGAAAAAGTAAAAGATAGAAATATCGAAATGGTTCCAGTTTTATTAACGGTACTAATCACATCACTAAAACTGCTTCATCCATTTGTGCCTTTCGTGACTGAAGCGGTTTATCAACAGTTGAAATCAACAGTAAAATTACCAGAAGATCAATTAATGACTGCCACTTGGCCTAAGTCTTAATGAAAATAGCAAAAATTATAGGGTTGATTTCGGGCTTAATTATTTTTTCGTTGGTAACCGGATTATTAATCGAAAAAGAGGTTGGTAAAATTAATTGGAAAAATGATGTAGCAATAGTAATACCGACCGGAGTGGTTAATAATAAAGAAACAGTGGAAGTGATCAGGGTAATTGATGGTGATACGATTGAAATTGCCGGTGGCCAAAAAGTGAGATACATCGGCGTGGATACACCGGAAACAGTTGATCCGAAAAGACCCGTAGGCTGTTTTGGTAAAAAGGCCAGCGCAAAAAATAAAGAATTGGTTGAGGGAAAAACGGTGGAATTGGAAAAAGACGTCAGTAACACGGATAAGTACGGCCGATTATTGCGATATGTCTGGGTGGGTGACCGGATGATCAATGAAGAACTGATAACCGAAGGCTACGCTAAACTAGATACCGTGCCACCAGATGTGAAATACAGCCAACTATTGATAAAAGCCGAAAAAGAGGCGAGAATTAGTGATATCGGTTTATGGAGTAAATGCCCCTAAAGCAAACAAAAATTGTAGCCACAATCGGGCCGGCGTCAGAAAAGACGGACATTATCAAAGAATTGATCATCGGCGGGGCGACAATTTTTAGATTTAATTTAAAACATAACACCTGGCAATGGCACAATCTGGCAATTAAGACCGTCAGAGAAACAGCCAAAAACCTGGGTATAAGTGTCGGAATAATGGTGGATGTTCCCCGAAGTGATTACAATATCGGGGAAATTGTTGATTTTGACATTTTAGCTCTATCTTATTTGAAAACTGCCATGGAAATCGATCATTTAAGAGAGTTGTACACCAAAAAAGGATTAAAACCGATAATCATTGCCAAAATTGAAAACAAAAGAGCTTTGGAAAACCTGGATAAAATTATTAGTGCGGCTGACGGAGTAATGGTGGCCCGGGGAGATTTGGGAGAAGCAATTAGCTTTAAGGAGTTGGCTTATTACCAAAAAATAATTATTAATCAGTGCCGAAAACAACTAAAACCGGTAATTGTCGCCACCGAAATGTTATTGTCGATGGTGACCAATAAGACCCCAACCAGAACCGAAGCGACTGATGTGGCCAATGCAGTCTATGACGGCACTGATGCGGTGATGCTGTCGCAGGAAACGGCTATGGGCAACCATCCGGGAATATGCGTCAAGACAATGGCAGAAATTGTTAGTTTTGCCGATAAGACGGTAGCAACAAATAACATTATCCCGGAGCTTAAGGCTCTAAACGATGAATTGTTTATAACGGCAGCGGAAATTGTCAATAAGAGCAAAGGTCAAATTAAAGGAGTGGTCGTCACGACTAAAAGCGGCCGGAGCGGGTTTAAAATGGCTTCATTTAGAGTGAGAGTACCGGTAATAGCCGTGTCGGACAGCCAAAAGGTATTAAACGGGTTAAATTTAGGTTACGGAGTGGTACCGGTGAAAGATAAACAATACCAGCCGGAGAAATTATTTAAAAAAGGCGACAGTATTCTCCTAATTCATGGCCAAAATTGGCTGGAGGCAGGATCAACTAATACAATTTCGATTGTGACGGTTTAGTTTTTATAGTAAGAACGAACCTGGAAGAGGATATAGAACGAGATGGCTCCGCTTATAATCAGGCTGACAATATCAAGTCTGAGTAGAGAATAAAGTGCAGTAATTAAAGCGGAATAAAACATCAGATTCCAACCCGATAGTTTGCGGGCAAAGAGTCCGGGAATGGCCAAGGCATCAACAATCAGGCTGATAACCAAAACGCCGGTAGCTAAATAATAACTGAAGCCATAATGAACTCCGACAGCAAAAGCATAAGAATTTACGACAGCACCGAGACTGAAAAGCGCCAATATTGCCGGTAGGGATAAAACTAAAACTAAAATCGCAATATAAGGTGAGAATTTGACAATAGCTTCTTTAATGTTGACGGGCAATTGAGGGGCTTTTTTGCCAAAATATAAATCTAAAAACGTTTCGGCTTTGGTTATATATTCTTTCATAATTAATTAATTAATGATACTACTTTGTTGATGATTTTTGTTGCATGTAGTTGCTGACCCGAAGCAAACTATCAAATGAGCCGGCATCTTCCCAGAGAGAATCAAAGATGTTAACTTTCATTTCGCCTTTTCGGAGATAGATGTTGTTAAGATCGGTGATTTCGATTTCACCCCGGGCTGAAGGTTTTAGGTTTTTGGCATTGTCGACAACCGAGTTATCAAAAGTGTAAAGACCAACAACGGCATAGTTGCTTTTGGGTAATGCCGGTTTTTCTTCGATGGAAATGGCTTTCATATTATTATCAAAATCAACCACACCAAAACGTTCCGGATCGGGAACTTTTTTGGCAAAAATCATGGCGCCGGATTTAAAGGATTTAATTTCCGAGGAAAAGTCCTGATCAAAGATATTGTCACCTAAAATCATGGTGACACAGTCATTGCCGATAAAAGTTTTACCAAGAATGAAAGCGTCGGCTAAACCGCGGGGTTCTTTTTGAACAATGTAGCTAAAATGGGCGCCAAAATCTTCACCCGTACCCAATAGATTAAGATAGTGACCGGAATAATCGGGAGCAATAATAATTAAGATGTCCTTAATACCGGATTTAATTAGGGTGTTCAGCGGATAGTAAATCATGGGCCGATCGTAAATCGGGAGAAGCTGTTTTGAGGTAACCAAAGTCAACGGACGGAGACGGGTGGCGCGGCCACCGGCGAGAATAATGCCTTTCATATTATTTTTTCCTCCAAATAATTTTATTGTAAACAAACCAGTTGAGAGGAATAGTTAGACCAAAGATGGCGATAACTTGATATAAAAATAGTTTATCACCAAAGACAGAGGTTAGTAGGGCAATAACAACCGACGGAATGACAACGCCAGTTATTAACGACGATAAATTAAACGTAATAAATTTGGAAATTAGTTGGTAGGGACTGGTAATTTTTTCTTTGGCAAATGTCCAGACGTTATTCCAGGTAAAGTTGGAGATTATAGCTAATTCAGCAGCCAAAGCGTTGCAGATACCGTTTAAAAGGCTAATGTTGGAATTTGGCCGGATTAGGATACCTTTAAATATTTTGGCACCAAGGGTATTGACGACAAATCCAAAACCGCCGACAATACCGAATTTAAGAAACTTTTGGGTAAATTCGTCATGCCATCGGCAGAGAATAGAAACCTTAAGAATATCTTTGGCTGTATCTTTGGCAATTTTTGATTCACCGGTTTCACGAAGACCGAATTGTAAGGGAATTTCTTTAAATTTAGCCTTTAATTGAATCATCCGGAAGAGTAGTTCGATTTTATATCCGAATTTGAGCGAATAGAGGTGATCAAGGTCGATGTGATCAACAAAACCCTTGACCCGGGAAGCACGAAGGCCGGTAGTGGGATCAGTGACCTGAAAAAAAGGTTTAAAAGTAAAAAACATGACAAAACGGGAAGTAAAACCACCGACATAAGTAAAGAATTTTCGTTTGAAGCTCCAAAATTCAGGGACAGATCCCCCTTTGATTTTGCGTGACCCAATGACAAAATCATAACCATTATCAATTTCGACCAATAGTTTAGGTATATCCTGAGGAGGATGCTGGAAATCACTGTCAAATTCAATAACCACATCGGCGGAGAGCTTGTCCATAGCGTAGTGAAAACCTTTGGTGATGGCATTGCCCATACCCAGCTTGACGGGGTTGATAAGCAGATGGAGATTGGGATATTTCTGTTGAAGATTTTGGACTATTTCGTAGGTTTTGTCAGGAGAAGTGTCGTCGACAATTAAAACCGGACAATTCCAGTTGGTGATAGCCGGAATAATCTCTTTAAACAAGGTATCGATCATGGCGGTTATTTGACCGGCTTCGTTGTAGGTGGCGATGACAATGACGGCAGTGTGAGTGTCGATATTCATAAATGAGTATAACAAAGAAAAGATTGATAAAATATATTATGAAAATTGATGTAATTACCTTATTTCCCAAAATGTTTGAGTCCCCTTTTGGAGAAAGCATAATTGCCAGGGCGATAAAAAATAAAATACTGGAACTTAAGTTACACAACATGAGGGATTGGGCCTGGAATAGCTACGGGGCGGTGGATGATAAACCCTATGGCGGCGGAGTAGGGATGTTGATTAGAGTGGATGTGATTGACAAGGCATTAAAAGATATAAAAACAAATAAGAATACACGGGTGATTTTGACGAGCGCCAAGGGAAAAAGATTTACCGAGCAGGATGCCCAAAGATTGGCTAAATATGATAATTTAATTTTTATCTGCGGACATTACGAGGGTTTTGATGAGAGGGTGTCAAAATTAGCCGATGAAGAAATTTCGATTGGTGATTATGTGTTGACCGGTGGCGAATTACCAACAATGGTGATGATTGATACAGTCACCAGGCTATTATCGGGAGTGTTAGGTAAAGACGAATCGAGTAAATGCGAGAGTCACTCAGAAGAAAACTATATAGAATATCCCCAATACACCAGGCCGGAGGAATATTTGGGGGTAAAGGTGCCGGAGGTATTAAAATCGGGTGACCCTAAGAAAATAGATCAGTGGCAACAAGAACAGCCAGAAGGGCATAAATAAGGTATTCGAGCATGATTGTCAGATGTAAATCTCCCCGTTGATAATGGTGGTATAAACCCCAGGAAAGGTAAAAGCCAGCTACCAGATAAATAATATAGCGTTGAATAAACGGCTCAAAACGGAAAACAAACAAAAGGATTAAAGCAATAAAAAAACCTGAACTTAGGATAAGATAATGAGATGGGTGTTGGAGAACATGCTTAAACAAAAATTTCATAATTGGTTAAAATATCCTTCCCTGCTGAGAGAATAATAATAAAAATAAAATAACAATTAAAAAGCCGATATGGCCGGAGGCTGA
>JAPLYY010000006.1 GCA_026395315.1 Candidatus Shapirobacteria bacterium
ATAAATCATTATAAATTAAAGTCAATATGGTCTATATAATAACATACGATCTAAGGAAAGAAGGGCAAAATTACGATGCTCTCTATAAAAAAATTATGAGTTTAGGTCAAACCCTACACCCACTACAAAATCTGTGGTTTCTGGACACCGCTTATAGTCTCGATATTGTTCGCGACCAAATAAAAACAGTTGTCGATTCAAATGATTATATTTTTACAGCTCAGCTATATAAAAATAGTTATTCCGCATGGATGCTCACTAGTGCCCATGACTGGTTAAACGCCAGATTATAAATTATTAGAACTATGTTAATCAAAAAAAGAAGAATCAGAACATTAAAACCCTTTAAAGGAGTTTTATCAAAATATAAAAATATTATTATTGGAGTACCAATTGATACAGAAATTTCAAAATTAACCAGTAAAATAGGCTTTACATCTAAAATTGAGAATGGAGAAACAGTCTTACCATCAGCACACTTCGGCCCTGTCAGTAGTTTTAATGCAGAAGGTAAGAATCTAATTCATAGAGATCAGCCAATGGAAAAGGTATACCGTGTAGGTGAATGGAAGTGGAAGCAATGGTATGGCCGCTACCAAACAATCGAACGCACTAAGTTTGTCGACATCCCATACAAGAGATATCCAAGAACTTTTATTGCTCCACCAAGCATTGAACTATCTATATCGGCAGTCCAGAACGGATCAAAACTAATTGTTAGTCCAACAATTGATGTTAGTGATGAAGACAAAGTAATCCATGTAATAAATTTATTTTTGGAGATATTCGGTGAATGTCAGATTTTAGATCCAAAAATGGGTGAGGTTACTTCACCAACAAGACGATTGAATTGGACAATATTGCCACAAGGCCAAATGCCATGGTCATCTCTTAAAAAAGAAGTTGAAAAGATTATTGAAGAGACTCCCAAAGGAAATCGCTCTTACTTAGAACATCGTCTTGAACTTATAAATAAACACAATCCTGATTTTACTGCCGTCGGAAATGCAGGTTTCCATGGTTATATTATTATGGGTTTTACCAATAAAAATCTATTTGTACTTGAAAGCCCATTTTATGGGAATGCCACCTATATTTTAGAAAATAATTGGGAAGAATTATCTAAAAAAACTAAGGCTGAGATAATTAGTGCCAATCTGTGTAAATACAGGCTAATTCATAAAGAAGGTTGGGATTCTGAGATCAGTAAGATACTATAACCTGTCGATCTTGGGTCCAATTATGCACCGTCGCCTTTGCCACGGACGATATGGGTTATAATCAAACCATGGATGTCAAAAATAAGATTGGTAAGAGGCTCAAGGAAGTGAGAGAAGAACGGGGCATGACTCAAGCGGAGGTTGCAAAAGTCGCTGGGATACATCCCAATTTTTACGCCCGATTGGAGCGGGATGAAGAAAATGTTTCGATTGAAAATTTTGAAAAGATTTTAAAAGCACTTAAGTCAAAATCGTCGGATATTTTGACGTTTTAGTTTGGTCTTGATAAAGTTGTCTTAACTTTTTTGGTTTTACCTTTCCTTTTATCTTCAACTACTTTATTGACGATAAGATGGGCTAAGGATTGCATATTGCCAAGCATCTCTATGGCATGTTCCCGGGTAGCTATTGAAGGATCAGTATGTTTAAGAAAATTAATGACTTTGGTAATGTCTTTTTCAACTTGGATAGGTAGTTTGGTCATGGTTGTATTATAACTGGAAAATTGAAATTATAAGAATTTTTTATAATTAAGGAAATTATACATTTCCATGGCAAGCACCTGGCTCTCCATACGCCTCATAATCTCACGACTTTTTGTTTGAGACAAAATGTTAAGGCTTCCCTCCCAAAGTATGTTCCGGTCGATTATGGCGAGCTTACGATGATGATTTCCAGTACAGATGAGTGCTTGGATGCCTATTACTTCAAAATTGTGTATTTCTGCTTCGGATTGTTGTTCATAAGTTTCGGTATGTTCTTTTGGATCTCGGGTTTTGACATATATTTTTACTCCTCTTTTAACAAGTCTGGTAAATATGGGAGCTAAAATATCCATTCTGGCGGTAGTGATAAATGGACTTTCAATAATCACCTCTTTTTGGCTATTTTCTAAATCTTTTATAAATTGGTGATAAAAAGTGTTTTCATCGTAAAGTTTCGACTTTAGGATATCTTGATTGTTTGGTTTATTAAATAGATTAAACATATTAGTTGTCCATTTCGGAATCGATAACTACAATCTTACCTTGACAATAGGTAAAATCCAACTTCTTCAATTGTTCGTAAAGATGTAAAATACTGGCTAATAAGGGTTCCACCCTAGGGACGTCGAGCCCGCCAACAAAAATCCCCCATATGAAGGGGAATTTTCTTTAAATAACGTGAGAAATTATTTTGCTATACCAACTTTCTTGCCAATCCATACTGCAATTCTTAGAATAATCATAATTAAAATTGCATAAATAAGATTATCGACTAGCAACCAGACGATTAACTTAGGTAGTCCATCGACTCGACCGAACTCACCAATATTAACGACAAAGGCAATAGCGTATGAAATCAGGAATATTTTTTTATCGGGAAGTATTTTCATATATACATAATATTTAATAATTTGAGTATACACTAATTTGTTTTTTGCGATAATAGTTGCTGACATATTCAATCAGACGCCGCTGATATAATCATTTAGTGATAATTCATTTTGTCTGTTTGGGGAACATATATCGGAGTCGGTTGGCGGAGACATATTTGAATTCAAAAGGGTTAAAAGATATTAAGGCCGTTTCTTCGGGAATAAATGCTTCGGAAAACGGTAATAGACCAATTTCCTGGCTAACCCAAAGATTGTTTGAGGTATATAAACTGGTTCCATTTGAAAAATCTAATTGGACTCAAACTACAAAAAAACTGCTGGAAACGGCTGATTTAACGATTTTTTTTGATGATGAATATTACAAATATTGTGTGAATCAATTAGGGTTTAATTCGAAATATTTTGAAATCTGGGGTATCAAGGATTTAGACGATAGTATCGCGGATCATATGGAAAAAATTAGAGTGACTGAAGAAACATTTGAACTAATTAAACAAAAAGTGGACGATTTGATTGAACGTAAAAAGTGCTAACTCTTTATTCCAAAATGCCGTCGAGATTGGCATCGTAGAGAATTTCTTCGCTGATCAAACGGTAATTCAAAATTTCTGATGTTTCAAACCACAGCGGAATTTCTTTTTCGGCTTCTTCTACTGTACCTGAGGCGTGAATGATAGTTCTAACGGCTCTTTTATCTTCGTCGGCGGCTTGATAGGAATCAATGGTGTAGTCACCTCTGATTGTTCCGGGTACGGAGGTTAAAGGTTCCGTGGAACCGGTGATTTTTCGAACGATGGTAACGGCATTCATACCTTGCCAAATCATGGGTATAACAGGACCGCTACTAATAAAGTCAACTAATTGGGCCCTAACTTTTTCAGCTAGTTGAATGGGATCGTTAATTGGAGGAGCTAAACCTTTGGCTTTCCAAGCCTCAATTGATTTGGTTCCGGTTTTTAATGCCCATTCCGGATCTGTTGAATAATGTTTTAAAGCCAATTCTCGGGTTGGAAGAAGCATTTTTATAGCTACTAATTTAAGGCCACATTGTTCGTAACGTTTAATGATTTCGCCGATTAGACTGCGTTGGACACCGTCTGGCTTGATAATAACGAGGGTTTTTTCTTGTTTGTTATCGTAGTTTCTCATATGGGATATTGTGGCAAATATAAAATAAAATGCAAGAAGTTGATATATTTGAATTTATCGATATAATCATGCCGTGGATAAAATATTTAAAGCTTTAGCCGATATTAACCGCCGGAAAATACTGACTCTGTTGAAAAATGATGATTCAAATGTATCAAATATAGTGAAAAAATTGGATATCGGTCAACCAACAGTGTCTTCTCATTTGGCAGTTTTGAGGAAAGCCGGATTAGTAGAAGTGACGGTTAAGTCAAAGGAAAGAATATATAAGCTAAAAAGAGAAGTGTTTAATAGCTTTATTAAACAATTAAACAGCTTTATGAGCGATGAGATAATTATACGGAGAATTAATTAATATATCGGTTGACTATAGGACTAATTTAGTTTATGTTTAGTGATATGGAAACAAAGACTTATTTTAAATCTAAAGAAGATGTGATCAGTATGTTTATTGGTTTAATGGTGGTGATAGTAGTGGCAGTGTTGATAGTTAATCTAGTGTCCAGAAATAAAGGCCGGGTATCAGTGATCAGGCAACTTTGACCAAACCTTTAACTAATGTTGAACTAAATAAACCAACAGAGACAACTTATAAAGTAGTTAAGGGAGATTATTTATCAAAAATCGCCAAAGTAAAATTAGGCTCAGGAAGTAAATGGACCGAAATTGCCAAGTTAAATAACTTAAAAAATCCAAATGTTTTACTGGCAGGACAGGAATTAAAAATACCGGCAACAACTGTGGTAGCATCGACCGAAAAGGTAACGGCACCGGTAGCGGAGCTAGTTTATAAAGTAGTTAAGGGAGATAGTTTGTGGAAAATTGCGGTTAGTGCTTACGGTGATGGTTACCAATGGGTAAAAATTTGGCAGGAGAATAAGGTAAAAATACGTAATCCGGGTCTGTTGGAAATCGGGATGACTTTACAGTTACCGCAATTGAAGTAGTAAAATAGGCAAGTTGCGGCTATAGTTTAGTGGTAAAATGAATCCTTCCCAAGGATTAGTCGATGGTTCAATTCCCTCTAGCCGCTCTCCACCATAGGCGGGCAGGCGCCCCTTTAGCTCAACGGTAGAGCGATGGTATCGTAAACCACAGATGTCAGTCCAATTCTGGCAAGGGGCTCTGATGTAAAATATCATATGGCTGAATTTAAAAGATCAAGACTAAAAACAAAAGAAGAGCAGGAAATAACCAAAAAGACAATATTTTTGGGGGTAATTACTTTGTTTATTTTTATAAGTTTGCTGGTCTTTGGATTACCATTATTGATTAAATTATCGATAGTTTTGGGTGAGGCCCGGGTTCAAAAAGCTAAGCAAACACAAGAGAAAGTGATTCCGCCACCACAACCAAGGCTGATTCTGCCATTTGAAGCAACTAATAGCGCCCAGATTAATATTAGTGGTTTATCCGAAAAAGGTATTTTAATTGAATTGCTCAAAAACGATGTCTCTTTCAACAAAGCTCAGGCAAACGAAAACGGTGATTTTGAGTTTGATAATGTTGATTTGGATAAGGGTAGTAATCAGTTTACGGCGGTGGCTATTAGCCAGGATGGAGTCAGTAGCGAGCCGTCAAAATCGATTGATATTGTTTTAGATACTGAACCGCCGGCGATTACCATGATCAATCCCAGTGAGGATAAGCTGTCAGTTGATTATGCTGATTTTGATGTAGCGGGAAAAACAGATGTGGGGGCCAGTGTGATGGTTAATGGTCGGGTGGCCATGATTGATGATCAGGGTAAATTTAAAATTAAACTGCAATTAAGTGCCGGGAAAAATAATGTGGATATTGTGGCCAGTGATTTGGCGGGAAATCAAACTAAAAAGACGATTGAGATTGATTATGATATATAACGAGAAAAATTATAAAGCCTAAAAAATTATATTAGATAAAGGAAAAGCAGAACCCAGGGGTAAAGAAGAGAGTTGGCAAAAAGGGAATGAACGAAAATAACAATAAGCGATGCTTTTCGGAATAGATTACCCTGCTTAAAAAGGAGAAAAAGACCAAGAATGAAAGCGGGAAAACCAAGAATACCGTTGGTGATAAGAATAGTCAGCAGGCTACCGTCAAAACCGCCGATAGCATGGGAGTTTTGTTTTAGATCAGACCTGATTATAGGGAGAAAATTATATCCGGTACCGATAAAAGGAGATTGGGTGAAAAGAGTAATTCCTTGTTGGTAATTGTGAATTTTGGCGATGATAGACGAGTCCCTTTCGAGTTTGGTTCCCTCCCCGTCAAATCGAGGCAGTAATAAAATTGTCGAAATCATTAAAATGAGAGCGATTAAAAATATTTTGATATTTTTCTTGACATAGGCGATAAAAGCAAAAGCAACAGCGAAGGCCAAGAAGGTGGAGCGACTGTAAGTCAGAGCCATGGCAATATAGACAGGAAAAATAAGTTTTGATTTGTTGAAATATAAATAAAGTAAAAAAAGTAAGTAAATTAACCCGGTAAAAGTCGGATCGAAAAAAGTGCTGATAAGCCGGTAAAAGTGAGGATCCCATTCCAAACTTTTGAAAAAAGTGGCGTCAGGCCAGACGAAATATTGGATCAAGCCGAAAACAACATTAGCGGCGAGAATCAGCAGAAATGGTTTGTTGGTAGAGAATTTGGGACGAGGGAGGATAAACAATAATAAGAGAAAGTTTAAACGAAGCTGATAAAAGAGAGATTTGAGAAACGGATAACGGAAAACAATCAGATTAAATAAAAAGGAAAACCAGGACAAAATTAGAAAAATAAGCCAAGGATGAAGCTGAAGCGGAGAAGGTTTTTTAAAATATAAAACTAGGGAAAGTAAGGCTAATAGCCCAAGCATCAGATCGATAACCGGAAAATTAATCCCGAAAAGGTTAATGCGGGCTAACTGGCCAAATAAAAAAACGATAACGGTTAGCCAGTAGAGGGAGTTGATGATAAATGCCATAGTTTCGCTTTTGCTAAAAAGGATTGAAAACTCATACCGAGGGCAAAAATAATGCCGGGTGTGCCGTCGAAACAGCCGAGGAGGATAAAATAATCGTAGATAAATTTAGCCTTAGGATACAGAATAATTTCTAATAGGCTAGCGGTTTTTCTCTGTTGATGAAGTTCCCAAGCGCGGATATCGGAGTAAAGATTGACTTTGGTGAGAAATTGCTTGAGGGTAGAATGGGAACGATGATGAATAATAAAGTTGGTTTGGTTAACCGGTTTAAGGCTGACCCATTTTTCATGGACTAAACCTTGGAAATGGCCGAAGTTTTTGTTGAATAGGCGGAGAAAATGCTGGTTGAAGGTTTCGCCGTGATATAGATCTTTCCCGAGAAAAGTATCGAGACGTTTGAAAGAATAGTTATATTGATTAGTATCGATATGGTTTAACAATTCGACAAGTTCACTGCCGGGATGTTCGTCAGGGTCAAGCCAAAAGACAAAATTGTTGGTGGCTTTGTCAACTCCAAATTGACGCTGGGCAGAAAAATTATGGTCTAATCCCCTTTTGAAAACTTTGACCGTTCGGTTTTTGGTTTGGAGTTTTTCAACGGCTTTGATAGTATCGTCTTCA
>JAPLYY010000100.1 GCA_026395315.1 Candidatus Shapirobacteria bacterium
TGATAAGTACTGGACATCAGCCAACTGGGCTATAATCAAGTCAGAGATATTACAAAAATTTAATGAATAAATACATAAAAATATTATTTCTTTTAGTCACCATCTCTTTACTTTGCAAGACTTCAGTCAAAGCCTGTGGCCCATATTTTCCTGAATACAACTACGATCCTGATCAAATCCTAAACGAATATTATCCCCTAATAAATAATCTTGGTAGCACTAATCCTGACACCAACCCAATACTAAACAACAAATTTGAAGTCATCACTCCACTTTTAGGTCCGGAATATTTATTCCCAATTTACCTTGCATCAGTCAACAAACAATTGCCAAGTAATATCAAAGAAGCCTGGGTTAAGTATCTGGACAACAGAGATTATTATGTCAACTTAAAAAGAAAAGAGTCAACTGAAGACAGATCGAGTGTTGATTCACCTGTTTTGAATACTGAAGTTTACAAGCCGTCAATTTGGCAAAAGTTTATGGCTATATTTGACGGTATTATTAACAATAATAGTTCACCTGAAAAGATGAACTCTGAGTACAAGTTAGCTGCCGATGAATATCACAAAGGAAATTATGACCAATCAATTCAATTATTTACTAAAATTTACAAAAACAAAAAACAAATTAATCGTGATAAAGCTGCCCTTAGCCTTGGTTGGTCTTACATTGCCAAAGCCAATCAACAATATGAAAAAGATTTAAAAGCCGAATCAAAAGATGCCGAGAAGAATCAAATTGCCAACCTAAAAATTGCCCAATCTTATTATGAAAAAATTATTGCCGATTCTTCACTTTCGGAAGTCAAGTTTGAAGCTGAAAAATATCTAGATTATGTTTTGTATCGAACCGATCCTATCGCCAGATTAACCAGAGCCGGTAATTCAATGTTGACCGCCACCGATCCAAAGGAATTTTTAAGAAATCTAAACGATTATATTCCACTTTGGTATAAGTATTTTTACGGTCATATTGCCTACAATGAAGACACAATAAAGTTTGAAGAATACAGTAAAAAAATAAAAGCCTCCGGCGACGAATTTAGTCAATTTCTATTAGCTTGGACAGATACTAAGTCAAATAGTATCGATGAAAACATTGGTAAATACAAATCAACCAATTCACCACTGTGGTTGATTTTAGCCCAACGACAAGCCACCACAGACAATCAACAATGGGCTTATGTTGATAGTGAAATTAAAAAATTGGCGCCAACATCAACTTTTTATCTGTCCGCCCAATATTTTAATTTAAAAGCTCAAAGTGCAGATTCGAAACTAAAAGATTCAATAAAAAAAACTATCATAGATTTAATTTCCAAAACCAAAGAAGATAAATATTACGGTGCCGAAAACTTGTTCACCGGTCTGATGTTTAATATATCTGATGGTCTAATGGAAAAACAAAAATATTCGTTGGTGAATTATTTGGGTTATGCCGACAAATATTGGGGAGAAAGACTGTTACCGCCATTTTACAGCTATGGTGGTTATGCCAGCGACAATCCCCGTCTGATCCTGAAAGAAATGAAGGAGATATTATCTTCAACTAGTATTGACGATCAAAACAAATTACTTACCAACGAAAATATTTTTAATTCATTAACAAAACAATATTTAAGACTAATTCTTTTTGTCAGAGCGACAGTAGAAAATCGAATGGACATTTCCAAAAATATCGCCGTCCTATTAGCAAAAAATAACAGTGAGATATCCAAAGATATTATTCCATTTATCAGATCGCAGGATACAGAAGAACAGAAGTTTCTGGCTGCCAAATTTGTCTTGGGTTATCCAGGTATCACCGATATCTCAAATAGTAATTTCGATGAGTTT
>JAPLYY010000093.1 GCA_026395315.1 Candidatus Shapirobacteria bacterium
TTTAAATTATCCAATTTTGTCGCCACTTTAAACCATTTAGGACAATTGGAAGGCTCAGTATAAATTAAATAATGCTTTCCCTGTGGAGCACAAGGCCAACTACTCAACCATGGGGCAAATACATTTTTATTACAATTACTATCGATTAATAGTCCCTTATCGTTTATCACCGCTTCAGTCGGAAAACAGCCCTTGTTGTCGTTAGCATACTCTTCAAAAGCCACTTTAATCCGATTAACATCTTTTTTCTTTTGGGCATCATAACCTTTATTTAACAAAGCGGCAGGATCCAGAATCCCTACCATTATCGTCATAATGATGGCCAAAATTGCCATCACCACCAACAACTCAATCAATGTGAAACCCTTTTTCATAACCATCTACTAAAATAATACATTATTTTTTCGCCCCAATAATAAGCGATTGTCGTCCCCAGAATTAAAAATGGCCCAAAAGGGATTGGTTGTTTTCTTTTAATGGTTTTTGTCACCAATAAAGTTACCCCAACAACCGCCCCAATAATAAACGCCAAATAAAAAGCCACTATAATATTCGGATATCCTAAAAATAAACCCATAAACAAAGCCAATTTAACATCACCAAACCCCATGCCCTTACCTTTAGTTACTAAATATAAAATTAACAAAAACAAACCTGCTCCTAATCCGCTAAACCAATTATGACCGATAATTATTGCCAACACTATCAAAATATATGTCGAAAAATCCGGCAATATCATATATTTTAAATCAAAAATCAGGCTAAACGCCAACAGTGTGGCTATTAATAATTCCATTCTCAAACCGACCATCACAAAAATAATTCCCATTATCATCTCCACCAGGGGATACTCTTTTGGTAAATTTTTGCCACAACACCTTGTTTTCCCTTTTTGTACCACCCACGAAATAACTGGGATATTCTCATACCACTTTAATTGCCTGCCACAATAATCACAAAATGATCTATTTTTATTTGTTATTTTATTTTTCGTCAACCCATATCTCACCGCAGTTCTATATACCAACATATTTATAAAACTGCCAACACATGTTCCCAAAACAAAAAGCATTATTTCCATAAACAGTTCCATAATCTATTCTACAATTATTTCCAACTCAGCCATAGGCTGATGGGCCTATGGCCCAAAAAACCCCGACTTTCGTCGGGGTCTTTAATATTTTCCTAGCCTATGTTTACTCTGGTACACAAATAAAGTGAGCTACCGATTCACCTATACCGACCGTTCCACCCCATTCTGCACCTCCAGTAGAAGCCGGAGCCGCACAACCAGCAACACCAGCTAATATCACTCCACCGGTAGCCGAAGGAGCAATACATCTCAACTTTGATGTTTGGATTCTATTCGATTTCGCCATCGGTGTATAGCAGACATAAATCGCGCTGGAAACAGTGTTTCCTTTGGTCATATACAAACCGTCCTCCGGTTTACTGGCTAAATTTGCCGTAAAGTATCTTTTTCCTTTAAAAGACGTCTTCAACTCGTCAGATACTACTAATGATCCATCCACAGTGCAGACACCAGGAGTAAATGAACTACCACTGGTACCAACTCCCAGCCCACAAATTCCAAAACCGGCCATCTGCGAATTCAGCGATATCGGTTTTTCAACACCAACTGCATCCAATAAAACGGTCCAAGGGTATGTCTGACTATTGGCATACATCCGTTCATAGGCATTCATCATTTCTGCCGCATCGTTTTGTGAAGCCGCGTCTCTTGCTTTATTCGATTGTTCAATTGGATTAATAGTTGCCAGCACTGCGACCGACAAAATTGCGATCAGCGCGATCACGATTAACAGTTCGACTAGGGTAAAACCTCTTTTCATTTTATTTATATAAATAAATATTTAATTCTTAATATCATTTAATACTTTTAAAAAGATGATGTCAAGTTATAAATTGGCATTATCACGGCAATCACCAAAAAACCGACTCCTATCCCTAGTACAATCATGATCAAAGGCTCTATGGCGCTGGTCAACGCTTTCACTGACTGTTCTGCCTCCGTTGAAAAATAATCCGCCACCCGCATCAGCACTTCGTCCAGTTTTCCCGTCGCCTCACCAGTGCTCACCATTTGGTTAACAATCGACGGAAATAAAGTCTGTTCCTCAAACGAATTGGCCACCGAGAAACCCTTTTGCACCCGTTCGGCAATTTTTTCATAAGCCGTAAAATAAACTTCATTTCCGGCCACCTTAGCTACGATTCTTAATGCTTCCACCAGCCCAATGCCGGCAGTTAATAACATCGACAAAGTTCTGGTAGTATTAGCCAAAATAGTTTTGTTAGTCAGCACCCCCATAATCGGAATCTTCAATTTAAATCCGTCTAGTTTCATTCTAAAATCATGGCTGGCTGATCCGACCTTAATTACCATCGCTACGCCAAAAAATATCACCGGAAATAAAAACCACCAGCGGGTCATAAAATTCGACATAGTCATCAATGCTAAAGTCGATGCCGGCAGTTTGGCCGTCCCAAAATCGGCGTACAAACCGAGTAATTTCGGGATTACAAAAATCATCATAATCGCCGCCACAATCATCATCGCCGTCACCACAATTATCGGATAAATCATCGCTCCCTTAACCTTGCCTTGGAATTCATTATCTTTCTCTAAATTTATTGCCAGTTTGGCCAACACCTCTTCTAATACTCCGGCCGATTCACCGGCGTCAACCGAAGCCACATACGCCTCCCCAAACACACTTTTGTATTTTTCTAAAGCCCGCCCCAGCGACTGCCCCCCACGCACCGTTATCAAACAGTGATCCAAAATATCATACATCGATGCCTTATCTTCAAACTGGGTTTTCAGCAAACTCAA
>JAPLYY010000053.1 GCA_026395315.1 Candidatus Shapirobacteria bacterium
GACTTTTATCCAATTCATCAAGTAATATTTCCAATCTCGATTGATCTAATGCCACTGATTCAAACTCTCTCTCTTTTTCTACTTGGTGTACTTTACTTTCTTCTGCCTCAATTCCAATTTCTTTGTTTACTGTCTCTAAAACAGCGTCAACGTTTATTGGATCAAAAGGAACACCGATTTTACTAAACCATTCCCTGCAGATATCGCTTAACTTTTGATCATTCGACAAGGGTTCATTTTTGTGATATTGCTGAAATTGTTTTATCGCCTCTGATAAAGCATCCCAAGACAATATTTCGTCGTATTTGATTTCTTCTGTCGCCATTCACTCAAATTATACCAACCTTTCTAGACTATTCCGTTGCCAAACAACTTATCGTAATCCATTTTTGCTTTATCATCATTTTTTAAACCTCCCTTGTCAAGTCGAAGATCCGCCGTGGAGGAGGGGGGTGTTCCGGCGCCAGCCGGAACAGAGGGGTTTGTCTTTTTTTGAAGTTGTGGTGGTTGGGGTATTTTTACCTCTTCTTTGGGCAAATTTACGAAAAGCGGTTTACCCGCCATGGCTTTAGTGGTGGCGGGCACCACTTCGGCCTTAAACAAATTTTTACTTTGCCCGTCCGTAGTATTTAACGAAGGAGGGCTTTGCCCGTCCGTAGTTTTTAACGAAGGAGAGTCGGTTTTTGGTAGGGGAGGTAATGGTGGTAGTGTTGGCAGCTTACCGGGATTATTAAACAGTTCTTTATAACTCGGTAATTTTCCCGGTCCTCCCACCTCTTCTTTTGCTTTTTGTTCGCTGGCTAACATCTCCTTTTGCACTTTTAATTTTTCTGCTTCTTCAATTTCCATTTTGGCAACTCTGTCTTTCAAATTATCTACCTGATTATCTGTTGGTTGCGGTGTCGCCACTACCGTTTCAAACAAAACTTTTTTAACCTCGCCAGAGTTCTCGACTTTAGTCGGAACGACGGCAGGCTTCGCCTCAATAATTGGTGCTTCTGGCACAACTGGTTTTTCTTCCACTTTTAGATTTTCAGACTTTAGACTTTCGACTTTTTCTGCCTCTTGTTCCACTGCCGGTTTTACTGTCTGATTTTCCTTTAACTTAGTTGCCAGAGCCTCCTTTTGTTGTTTCCATTTCAAAATTTCCTCCGGATTCGAAGTGATCAATCGGTGTTCCTCTTCCGAGGCCACCACTCTTATGGCTACATGATTCTGACCGGCAAAAAAGATTCCCTCACCCTTATCCGCCGATAATAACAATTGTTTTTCACCTTCAGATAGGTAAAAAACCTCTCCCACCCGGTCAATAGCCGCACTGTGCTGTTTTAGTAAAATTTGAATCGAACTATTAGTCACAATTTCTTTACCGTAAGGTGTATCCAAGAAATCTTCCACGTCTTGGGTAATTGTTGTCACCCCAATATAATATTTTCTGCCTCGTTTCACAATTCCTCTCAAAAACGACGCCGAATCCGGATATTGCATCATGTACCAGGCCTCATCCACAATCAGAATCCTCTTTTTTAATTCCTTCTTTACTATCGTCCAAATGTAGTCCAGTACAATTTGCATCGCCACCGGCCGCAGAGTATCCTCCAGGTTTCTAATCCCAAACACTACAAATTTACTGTTTAAATTAACATTGGTTTTTTGGTTAAAAATCCCTGCAAATGATCCTTTTATATATTTTTCAAACCTGGCTGCTAAACTTTGAGCTTTCGGGTCTTCCATTCCGATCAGTGATTTATACAGATCCTCGATTAAGGGCGGTTCTTTCGACTGCGTTTCCACATCCGGAGTTATTCCTTTCATTTTATAGGCATCCATGATCGCCCGGTCCAAAATTGATTCTTCAATTGGATCCATTTCGCCCAGCATCACTTTAAACAGCTTATGTAAGTTCAAAATTTTCGAATTTAAAGCATTCTCGCCATCGTCGCCTTCCAGTGATAAATCAAACGGATTAATTTTTGATGTTTCCGTAAAACCGAAAGCGATATATTGTCCACCCACCGCTTCCGCTAAATCTCTGTATTCATTTTCCGGGTCAATCACCAACACTTCTATTCCCAACATTAGTGACCGCATTGCTTCGAGCTTTATTAAATACGATTTTCCCGCCCCGGCCGTTGCAAATACCACTGAATTATAGTTTGGCATCGAAAACCGGTCAAAAATTACCAAACTGCCGTTGTGTTCGTTTATACCATACATTATTCCCTTATCATCCGACAGATCCGAGGATACAAATGGAAAGGTTGTTGCCAGTGAAGTCGTATCCATATTTCTGGTAATATTTAGTCTATCTTGGCATAGGGGCAGAGTGGTCACAAACCCGTCTTCGGCTTGGTACGAAGTATTCTTAGTCAGTACCATTAATGCTCCCATTGCCGATTCTAGGTTTTTGGTTACTTTATCCAATTCCTCTTTTGTGTTGCCGTTTATGGTCATATACAAACCTAATTGAAAAAATCTTTCTTCCCCTTTAACTAAATCTGCCTGCAAATTTAGTGCGTCTTCCAGTTTTGCTTGAGTCGCCGGGTTAACCACTCTGCCTCTTTGAATATCGGTGCTGATTTCGGCTTCCATTTCCGCCACTTTTCGTCTCAAATCGTCCAGGATTTCCTTTCCGTCTGATGGATAAACATAAAATGATACCGATAATGAGGCATCAAAATTAATCAATGATGATAGCCAGTTAATTTCCACAAACCGTCGGTTAATCACTGTAAATACAGTTCTGTAATATTTATTACCTATTTTTATATAATCGGTATCCACCTCTAAAGCCGATGGTGCAATAATGTCTTTAGTTGTCACCAAACCCTCCACAAATGGTTTGCCTTGTTGTTCGTTTACTGGTTTTTTATCCTCCAAAGCCTTAACTGTGGCGGACTTTTTAAATAAGTTCATTTTTTTATTGTCACTATCGGACTGGTATAACTGGTATTTTCCACTTTTTGGTTCAAAGCGGTTTCTTCATTATAAATTCTATAGAATAATTCAATTAATTCTTTCGACTGCAACGGTCTGATATCCAAACCCAACCGTGAAAACAGACGGGTTAAATGTTCCTTTTTTGGTTCTAAACTTGCTTTTGCCTTTTCCAGAATATAACCTTTTTCAGCCGGTAATCCTTCCTGTTTTTGACTTTTAACCAAAGACATTGGAAACATTTGTTTCGAGACGCTTTTTATCCCCAGTTCCAGCGACGAAAACGGGATCACTACATAAAATGTTTTTGACAGCACATCATTTTTTTTAACAATCTCTTCAATAAATTTTCGGTATGATTGAATCCGAACTTTCAATAATTGGCTATCCTGTTTTTCCTCAGCTTCCTTTAGTCTGGCTAAATATTTTGACACATCTTTTGTGGTTGAATTGACTACAATTTGGATTGGAAAATTCAGTGAATTAAGAATTCCTCCGTAGGCATAAACCAAAGCCGATTGCTCCCTTTCCGATAATAGATCAAAATTAACCGACGATAACCTCAACACTATAGCACACGATCCATCCTTCAATAACACCATGTCATCCACTATGTCCTCAATTGGCAGGTGTTCTTGGGTTGAACCACGAATAGCTATTTTAAATAAATCAGTCGGCATATATTATTAATAATAGCTTATTTCTAAACCATGATTGCTTTGATCTTAATTGGATCAACTATTGCTCCGGTTAAATCAACATATACTCTATCAAACTTGAAACCTTCTTTTTCGGTAATTACCAAATATCTTCCATTAGCTAAAGGTGAAGTCGTTCGAAATTGTCCCAAACTATTGGTTTTTAATACTCTATTTGGGTTACCTTTTTCATCTTGAATCTCCACAATTGCCCCTTCTACAATTTTTTCATCAATATTGGTTACCATTCCCACAATCACATTTGGTACATCCGGTTTATCCGGCATTGGAATATTGCCAAACACTGCCTGTCCCGTTGCTCCCAACTGTTCAGTTTTTAAGTTTAATCCGGCTTTTTCACCCCGCCAGTCTTTCACTGCAGTCTCTGGCATTGCCTCGCCAGAGTTCACGACTTTAGTCGGAACGTCGGCGGGTTTTAGATCTTCGATCACAATTTCTTCTTCTTTTTTCTTTTTATCTTCTTTTTGCACTGTTGGCAACGATTCAATAAATTCTTTTACCTTTTCTTCTTGTTTCACCGGAATTATCTCTTCTTCTTTTTCTTCCTCATCTTTTACTTTCCGGTTAAATTCGTCGCTTACCGTCAGCCAATCGATTGAACTAGCCTTCTTATATGTATAAATTGTGGGCGAATACACTGACTTTATGAAAGCAATTAACCATTGATCTAAAGGCCTCTCCTGAAAAGGGACAAAAGCCAGCGCTAATCCGCCGCCGCCGAATAATACCATTAGTGGATATTTCAAAAAAAATATTAATCCGGTGGCGTTAACAAGCAAGGCCAAAACAATTCCCACTGCCGCCTTCAAAAATTGCTTCAATGTCATTTCTCCCACCAACTTAAACTCGTACGAGCTTATCTGTTGTGGAATCGCGTGCTGTTCCATTGATAAATTCTACCTTAATAATCTCCATCGTTAAACCTTGGGATGCTAAAATCAATCATGACCAGCAAACTTCCCGAAACAATAAACCTCGCTCCTGGATATCACCCCGACTTTCAACCAGGCCACTTTGCTGAAAATATTCTTAAAGCAGACGATGAGTTTAAAAGTGCTTTTACAACACTCAATGACCTAAATGGATCATTATCTCCCGATCAACAAGACAAAGGCAAAGCTTATCTCAATGCTCTCATGTTTACCTTTCAAGAAATGGCTCTCGCCACCATACACCAACAAACAATTCGCCGCCCTGACACATCTCCTACGGCCGAAGATACGTCAACAACTTCAAGTTTAAAATCCTCACCACCCATTCCTCTCGATTCCAATTTTCTCCCCGTCATTTTATCAATCAAAAATGATTTCGACTCAGCCGATATGCCCTTAATGTCATTAGTCCAAACGTTGTCATTGACCCAAAAACAAGCAGCCGAAACTCAACAAAAAAAAGCTGAAGTCGCTTTTGCCATCATGACCCTAGCCGCCACACACATCTTGAATATCAAATTTCCCCAAGTTAAAACTACTAATTCTAGTACAGGTTCATATCAAGCCGATAAATTTCCGCCGACACCAATCATTATTGATAAAACCACTGTATCTCCACCTTCCCCAAAAAATGAACCAGTAAAAAATATAACTATTGCTGCTGAACCACCAAAAGGTGAACCAGTAAAGATCGATCCCCTAGAAATTCAATGGAATAATTTGGTTGGCCCTGGTCATCAAATACCTTCTTGGTTTGACCAAGCGTTAAATACTTACAATCGCGGTAGTTTACCTAAACTTATCGCCAGTTATGAAGATTTAGTAAATAATGCCCAAAAAAGATTTAACAAAGAAGCTGCCGCCGAATTTGGATATTGTCTTAAAGTAGCAAGATACATCCAAGATCAAAATCTAATTCCCCAACCAGAATCTCCGCCAGAAAAAACCCTTCTCCAATTGGTTCATGGGGGTGAATTAAACGACCGAGTCCGTACTTTTATGGTCGATGCTTTAAAATATCCGGGTGGTTATAAAAAATTTATTGAAGAATTACAAAAAAATCCTAATCGCAGTCATGAGGAACAGGATCGGTTAGATACAATCAACACCATCATCGCCGCTTATAAAAAAGATTCTAAAATTACTTCTTTTATGAACTCAATTTTTGAAAGTAAATAAACTAACTCGTAAGCTATAATTCTTACTATGTCTCATCTCGTCATCGTTGACGGTCACGCCATTGCCCATCGGGCTTATCATTCCATTCCACCTCTAACCCTGGGTTCTCAGCCGGTCAATGCCCTTTATGGTTTCTATTCCATGATTTTATCGGCCATTGATTCCCTAAAACCCGATTATCTGATTGTTTGTCTCGATTCTCCTGGCCCCACCTTCCGCCAATCTGAATACGTTGGTTACCGGGCTCAACGTAAACCCGCTGATCACGATTTAATTACCCAATTACCTCTTTTGACCACTACCCTTCAAACTGCTAATATTCAGAATTTTTCTATGGGTGGCTACGAAGCCGATGATTTAATTGGTACTTTGGCTCGTCGTAGCTTGCTCAAGCGAAGACGGTCCGATAAAAAACATTTAGTTTCTCAAGTTACCATCATCACCGGTGACAAAGATTTAATGCAGCTCGTCAACGACAAAATTTCCCTCTTTGTCCCCATCCGTGGTCTGTCTGAAACCAAGATCTTTGGCCCGCTTGAAGTTAAAGAAAAACTGGGTGTTAATCCTGATCAGGTCATTGATCTAAAAGCTTTGATGGGGGACTCCTCCGATAATTATCCCGGGGTCACTGGTGTCGGCCCCATCGCCGCTACTGAACTTTTATCAAAATACCACCACCTTGATAACATTTACTCCCATCTTAACGAAATTAAAGATTCAGTTAAAGAAAAACTGATTAAAGATAAAGCCAACGCCTATCTTAGCCTAAAACTAGCTACATTGATTACCAATATCCCTCTGAACTTTTCTCTTCGTGCCTCAAAACTAAATCAAAAAAATATTTCCGGGCTAGAAGAACTTTTTATAGAATATAATTTTAAATCTTTACTCTCCCGTCTTCTCCGCCGTAATCCCCAAAAACCCAAATCAGTTAAAAATAAGCTAAACTCCAATCAAACTTCACTTTTTTGATATCATAAGTTAATGTTGAGTAAAACGAAATCCGCCTTTGGCGGAAAAATTGCTCTTGTTCACGATTATCTCAAGGAATACGGCGGTGCCGAATCGGTTTTGGAAACCCTTAGTGATATTTTTCCCAACGCCGAAATCTTCACCACTCTCTATGTCCCTCAAAATCTCGGTCCCCATCGTCAACGGCTCGAAAAAAAATGGACCCATCGAATACATCAAAGTTTTTTTCAATATATTCCCTTCGCTTCTCACCTGATTTCTCCTCTTCGCCTTCTTTCCCCTTTAGCCTTTCAGACTTTTGACTTTTCTAATTTTGATTTGATTATCACTTCTGCCACCGGAGCCTATTTTCCCAATGCTGTTAACAAAAAATCCGCTCGTTTAATCTGTTATTGTCACACTCCTCCGCGTTATCTTTATGGTCTTCCCACCGCCCGTAATCTCAAAAAATATCCCGTAATTAACTTTTTTGCTGCTATCGCCAATCACTGGCTCCGTCTTTTTGACTTCAAATATGCCCAAAACGTCGACCAAT
>JAPLYY010000118.1 GCA_026395315.1 Candidatus Shapirobacteria bacterium
TTATTCAATTACTTTCGCGGCCCCGGCTACCACAGTAACATCAACCTATCAGTGGGAGGATTCGACTAATAACGGCATAGCCGACTTTACCAAGTCAGCGACCAGAACGGCCGGTCAAGGTTTTATTTTCAGGCAAGATAACGGCGGCAAAATTCAAAATGTCAAAACTTACAATGATATTCAGTATTGTTTACATGAATTTAATACTTGGAAACTTGATATTGGATCGGATGATACTTTGGCGACTAATCGGATATTTAGGGAAGCCTCTGGTATTCCTAATTGGCGGGCGGCAGTTTCAACGGGAGAGGGAATTTATTTTATTGACGATTCAAATATCGGTAATCCGCAGTTTAGGCTTTTAACTTTGGATATATCGTCAAGCGAAGTCAAACCAACCAGCAAGTCTCTGAATATAGATTTAAGCGATTATCTCTTTGACAAGGCAACGGCCGAAGAATTTGGCGATTATATTCTTTTTGAGTGCCGGACTTCAGATAGCACGGAAAATAACCGGACCATAGTCTATGACAAGCTATGGAATTTATGGACTGTCTTGGATTATTGCTTCACTTGCAAGACTACCAATAACGGGGAGCTTTGGGTCGGTGATAGTTTGACCGCAAATGTTTATAAATTACTTTCAGGCACGGACGACGACGACAGCACAATTGATAATTATTTTGAAAGCAATTTAGATAACCTGGAAATACAAAACCTTAAAAAGGTTAAAAGATTAAGGCTAAAAGGGGAGATACAAAAAAATCAATCTTATAGAGTTTATTTAAGCTTTGATAAAAGCGGCTTTGTTGAAGTGGGAAATTACATTGACGACGAAGATGTAGACCACCCGGCCATTGAGGGAAGCGGAAGCTATGTTGACGCGGGCACGCCGATCACGGTCGGCAATACCACGGTAGGAACCAAAAAAGTCGGCTCCGGCGATGTTTTAGAGGCCTATAGTTATTTTAGGGAGCTTTCTATCAACACGGATAAATTTCAGGAAGTTAAAATAAAATTTGTGGCTGTCGGGATCGGTTATGTTTCCATTTCTGAATATACCTATAAGGACACGAGAATTAAAGAAAATCGGATACCTAAAAAATACAGAAGTTAAAATAATAATTAATTTAATTTTATATCTATGAAAAAATTTAAAATCTTACTATCAACCGTCATTTCAATCTTTTTAATTTCCTCCGTGGCCTACGCGGCGGACAATCTTTTTGAATATTATCAGCAAAAAGGGGAGAAGCTACCCTCTATAACCGAAAGGGGTAAAATCTATAAAAATATGGCCCCAGACAATTATAAAGGCACTTTAACCCAGAACAGGTCATTATTGGATTATCTCGTTAGTACGGGGCAAAATCAAGGCCAAAATGAAGAGAATTTGGGGGGTATAGCCGGTTCGGCTCATTTACCCAAAGTAATCGCCAATTTTGAAGATTCTTTAGTTTCTAAGATTACTTCTACCGCCACTTCTTTAACTTTAGTCAAAGGTACAACTCCGGCCGGAAATTCTTTATCAGGGTGGTATGGCCTGACCTTAGAAGCTGGATCGTCAAACCAAGAATTTATTTTAGCTAATTGCACTGCTACCGCTTGCAGTTCTTTAACGCGCGGACTTTCAACCGACACCGGAACTTCTACCGTGGCCTCTTTAAAGTTTGAACATAGACGAGGGGCGAGCGTAAAAATAACTGATTATCCCAACCTGACTATAATTACTAACATTTTAAATG
>JAPLYY010000065.1 GCA_026395315.1 Candidatus Shapirobacteria bacterium
CCGTTAAACAACCTCATATTTACCTCCAAATAGGCCTCGGTAATGTTTGGATAATCAGCCGTATTTAAATTAAATTCTGTTCCGGTCAAATCTGCCCATTTGTTTTCTCCGGTGCTCCCGTTTCCCGGTATCGGTACTATCAATGTACTTTTGTTGGTTTTTACCGGTGTTGTTTTTGTTGGTATATTAGTCGGCAAGGGGACTATCTCTGTTGGCGTAACCGCGTTTGACGCGGTCGGGTAAACATATTTCGTTTCAACTAACGTTTTTGTCTCGACAACTTTCGATTTATTCCATAAATTGGCCATTAATACATCTATCCCCACCACGTTTATTACCATTAATCCTAAAACTAAAATTATCCATCTATTCATTTCTTATCTAATTATGCCACAATAGTCAACAACTCTGTCACCACATCTTCTATTGTTTTTCTTTCAGTCTCAATCGACATTCCATAATCAAATTCTGCCACCATTTTATATACTGCTCTTATTGAATCTTCCCCGATACCTTTTCTGCTCTTATCCCGCTCAATACATTGATCTAAAGATGCTTTCAAATCAAATACAAAATATTTAAAAGGCAATAAAGTAATTAAATTTTCTAATTGGTCCTTATGATAAAAACAGCCATCAAAAATTACTACTTTCCCTGCCTCAATTTCTTTTTTAGCGTCATCTGCCACTAACTCATTCGCCTTAAGAAAACTTTCCTTGGAAATCCCCCGGCCGTCGCTGATTTCTAACTGATGCTTTTTTAAAATATCGTCGAAAGAAAAATATACCGCCTTCAAACTTTCTTGCAGTTTTTTAGCAATCGTTGTTTTTCCCACCCCCGCCGGGCCACGGATAATTATGTAATATGACATTAATAAATAATACCATAGAACAGGATGATTGAATCGATTACCTTTACAAACTCGGTGTCGGTGAAATTTTGAATTTATGCATCCCGCCGCGGAATCCCATTCCAAATCTTGGCATGATCAAGTTCGGATCGATTCCCTGTGATTGGGCCCAGGTTTTAAAATCATTTCTATTAAGTGTCGCCAGTTTGGTAATAATTGCCTGTTTTTGGGCTTCAGTAATTTTACCCTGGGTTACCATTTTACCTAAACGATCATTTATCCGGCTTTGTTTCTGTTTTACCCGATAATCATCAATCGCTGTTTGTACTTGAGCTGAATCCAGATTAAATTTCTGGGCAATCATTTGTACTAGCCCCGACAGGGGAGTTGTCGTCTGAGCCATAGTTGTTAGTGGTTTTATCGCCACGATTCCGCCGGCCGCCACCACAATTAACGCCGGGAAAATAAGTTTTTTGGAAATCATAGAAACTTAAACAATTAACTATTTCTATCTTATTCAAGGAACCTTAAGGGACGCTTAAGACTTTTTAACAATATTTAATTTTCTCTTTATTAAAATCTATATCAATTGGATATTCTCCCGTAAAACAGGAAGTACAGATATTTTCCACCGGTAGTCCTATCGCTTTTATTAATCCTTTGAGTGATAAATATGCCAAACTATCGGCCTCAATCATTTTTTTAATCTCCGGAATTGTTTTGGTCGCCGCAATCAATTCGCTCTGATCCGGAGTATTAATTCCATAAAAATCCGGAAAACACACCGGCGGCGAACTGACCAAAAAATGAACTTCCCTAGCCCCCGCCTGGCGTAATAATTTTACAATTTCTTCACTGGTTGTTCCCCTGACTATCGAGTCATCAATTAACACAATTCTTTTTCCTTTTAATACTGAGGGTAGAGGATTTAGTTTGAGTCGGACATCACTTTTTCGCAAACTTTGAGCCGGGCGGATAAAAGTTCGGTGGATATAACGGTTCTTTATCAGTCCTATATCAAACGGTATTCCCGATTCTTGGGCAAATCCAATCGCTGCCGGTATTCCCGAGTCAGGGATGGGAATAACCACGTCCGCCTTAATATTTGGATTTTCCCGGGCCAATTGCCGGCCAAATTCTTTCCGAACTTCATTCACACTCTGACCGGCTAAAAAGCTATCAGGTCTGGAAAAATAAACAAATTCAAACGCATCCAGCATTTCCTTGCCTTTTGATAATTGTTTTGTTTGTACTCCCGTTTTATCAATAAATAGCATTTCTCCTGGTTTTATATCCCGTATATATTCTCCGCCAATAGTATTAATCGCACAGGTTTCCGAAGAAATTACATAGCCAATTCCGTCAATTTTTCCTAAAGACAGCGGCCTGATTCCCCGCCGGTCACGCACTGCCACCAAAGTATCTTTCGACATAAATAATGCCGAGAATACCCCGGTAAATAACGGGAAAGCCTTGGCCACTGCCTCGGGCAGAGTTAACCCCTTTGTAAAATAATATGCCACCGCTTTGTACATCATTTCCGAGTCATTATTAAATCTGGGGCTAATTCCCTTGCTGGTTAAAAATTCGCTCAGTTTTGTTGTTGCCGGTAAATTACCATTGTGAGCCATCGCTAAATTCTGATCCTGAGACATCACCGGCTGAACATGACTGGCTTCAGACGGACCAAAGGTGGCGTATCGGTTATGGCCAATGGCCAATGTCCCCTTTAATATATTAAAACACTGCTCATCGTAAACATGAGCTACCAACCCCATTCCTTTGTGGACAAACAGATTATTCCCGTCCGAGCTGACTATCCCTGAACTTTCCTGTCCCCGATGTTGCAGTGCCCATAATCCGGTATGAACCAACCTGGCAGCTTCAATCAGTGGATTGGTACCATACACTCCAAACACGGCACATTTTTCCTGCAACATTCTTCAAGTTTATCGCAAACCACATCACATAAAAGTAATATAATTAAATTATGGAAACATTAATGAGTTGGATTTTGCGGGCGTTGGTAATTTTGGCCACCGCTTATTTAGTTCCCGGCTTTGTCATCTCTGGTTTTATGAGTGCCTTGGTTTTAGTTTTAATCCTGAGTCTTTTAAATGTCCTCATTAAACCGATTTTATTTATATTAACCCTTCCAATAAACATCCTAACCTTAGGTCTATTTACTCTCATCATCAACGCCATTGTTCTTCAACTTGCCCTTAAATTTGTCCCCGGAGTCAGCAGTAACTCTTTTACTACCACTCTTCTTGCCTCAATTGTCATGAGTATCCTGTCGATGGTTGTCGGTAAAATGGTCGGGAAATAACTGCGGGCAACCATTGACTCAGTTAGAACCTATTTTATGAGTTTAAACCCAACTTTGTCATATCAAGTTTAGTCCAGAGAATCGAATTTGGATGGAAGGGGATCATCGATAATTTAATGGCCTATGATGTCTCAATAATGTCTCTAGCTCTTTTTCTTTGCTCTGCGTCAGATATTTTAGGTAACACCACTTCAGCTACTGCCTCCTTTACGGATCCGGTTTCAGCTAACTCGGCGACAATATCCTGTGATTCACGGATGGAAAAAACAAATTCAAAAATTTCGGCTCCCGGTTCATTAGTTTGAAATGCTCGGTATGCTTGGCGCATTTTATTGGCAATAGCAACTACCTGGTTAAGACTTTCAATCGCCTTACTTCTATCCGGATTGTCAAACATATCAGCTCCGTTACCGGCCTGCCGGTTTACTTTATGATCCCAAAGTCTCGAGAATTCGTCGGGAGTTAATGACTTTAGATTTTCCATTTGCTTGGCCAAGATCATTGCCTCATCGGGAGCTATTTTCATATCACTGTATCCGGGTGGAGTTGATGTTTGTTCAACTGGCAATCTCTCTTGCTGGCCGCGGGAATCTTTTGCCACTCGATAAGGTGGATAGTCGACATCCATAAATCTAGCCCGACTCTTAAACTCCTGGGGTAAAGGTCTGGTGCCAATATAATTTTCATAGTTCATTGTCCCCACAAAAATAACATCTTCATCGACAGCAATCTCTTGGCCAACACCATCTACATTTAACTCAACTGAATCCGAGTCCGTTCCTTGGGTAAAATATAGTTTTCGTTTAAAGTCGAAGACTGAATTAAGCATTTTGGCAACCTCCGGTGGCATGGTGTTGATTTCGATAAAGTTGACTATCGACCCCGGTCTGGAAAGTGCCTGAGCAAATTGTGAGGGTACTCTGAAGGTTCCCTTTTTGGGGTTAAACCGATATTCAGAGGTAACATCTTCCGGATCCATACTGAAACGGCAAGGAACAGATACTATTTCCCTGTTAGTGGCGGCGGCTAAAACTTCAATTGAAAAATCTTTTCCTACCCCGGCATCACCTTGGATAATGGTAATACCCTTCGGTCGGTTTTCTCTAACCAAATCTTTGTTAAGTCCAAGTTGTCGGCGAAATAATTTAACCATTTGTTCGAGGGTTTTCTCCTGCGACGGCGTTAATACCATTTCAGGTGGAATCTCCGGTACCTTTCTTTTGGGATTAAGCCTTAACTCAGCTTTTTGTTTTAGTTCATCAAATTTATGCTGGCGTTTGGGATCGTCCATGTTCATTACCATCGTTTCGTCGGTTTCCCATACGTTTCCGGTGGTCGATCGAAAAACCAATTTTCCCTTATCTTGCCTTGATTCCAAACCTTGGGTAAGAGGAATCCATCCGGGGGTAACATGCACCAATGGCGTTTGATACACCGGGAATGATTCGTTACCAAACCTGACTGTTGCTCCCTTAGTTCTGGCCTCTTTTCTTTCACCAACCGCCTGCTGTTGGTATACTTTCTGTCTTTCTATAAGAATCTGGTCAATCTTTTTCAAATAGCCTTCTTGATATTCGGCGGGTAATTGCCCGATTTGTTGACGAAGTTCAGCAACTGAAGCACTGCCTGTTTTCCAGGCACTAAGATTGATTTTGCCATTACTTTCTCGTAACAAACCTTCAACATTTCGACTGAGATTCCTAAATGAAGTCTCAATCTCGGCGGCAGTTTCCGCCGCTTTGGCTTTTCTATTCTCATTTTGGCCTTCCCAGGCACTGCCTATCTCCTGTTGTCTTTTTTCTAGAAGACTACCCCATTTTTGTCTTATTTCTGCTCGTTTTACTGGATCACTGACTAAATTCAGTCTTTCTAAATATTGCCGTATGACGGGATCATTTCTGGCTTCTTCTAGTTCCGCTAATGTTCCTACCGAACCTAACACCTGCCCAATCTCTTCCAATCCGGTACTTAACTGATTCACCAACTCGCCCTGGAAACCAGTTTGGATGGTACCAACTTGGGTTTCTATTTCTTTTAATCTTTGTCGTAAAGCTAGTGATTCCTCTGGATTCAGTAACATGAGATTGGTTTCACTTCGCAAATTTTGTAATCTCTCCAATTCTTTAACTAAAGAAAGGCTACCTTCCAGAGATGTAATTGTGGGTATCTGGCTTCCTAAAGCAACCAGTCCGGTTTGAAGTTTAGCAGCACTTAATTGAGCACTTTTGGTGTCCATAGCCCTTTCTATTCTCTCTGATATTACTGAATACTGTTGGAATTCTGGTCGATTCCTTACCGCCTCCAACTGTAAGCGAAGTTTTTGAATATCAGCCTCTGAAGTTGCTCTTTCCAATTCAGGAGAAACCATTGTCCACAGTTTTAATTCAAGTTTAGCCACAGCCTCATCAACAGTTTTAGCAGCGGCCTCACTACCGTTTAGACCAATTGCTGCTTCAATGTCACCGGAAATTTCTGGAAGCTGTTCCAAACCATTAATCTTGGCTTCCAGCTCTGCCGCTCTAGACTGCTGGATCTCGGCGATTTTACTACTTTGTCCGGCAGGAAGACGATTAAAGTTATTAACTACAGTCCTAATCTGTTTACTATCGTCAATAAAGATGATATTTCCTTCTTGGTCAATTATAGGTGGCTTACCAACACCGTCAATTTCCTCGATTAGACCTGAACTTTTTTTATCAACAATTGAAATTTTGGTACCATTATCACTGGAGTGGGTGATAATTAAAAAATTTCCGTTTGGGTCGATATTTACAGCCTGGCAGTTTTTTATACTTTCGGGAAGTTTAGCCTCGGATATTTCTGTCTCACTTTCAGCATATTTTTCTCCATTCAGACTGACGACTTTGCCATTATCTACATACCATATTGTACTTTTATCCTCAGGATCAATAACTGGACTTGAGTCTGGTAACACCCGTAGTTGTTGGTTGTCAGCACTAAATATTCTCGCCTTACCTTCCCGATATTTTTTTATTTTCAAACCCTGTTCAGTAGTTTTTTCTACTACTGATGTCCCCGGGGTGATTTCTACTGATTCGAATGACCAATTTTCTAACTCTTCGGAAGTTGTTACTTTTAAGGCTTTCCTATCTGGGGATATCATCAAAAAACTGTTTTCACCACTAGTGAATATATTTAGTGTTTTAAAAGTATCATTGGGTTCTTTTTTTAGTATTCCTTCAGCTTCTAAAGTGCTAATAAATTTTTTTGTCGAAGAAGGCAATTTTTCCTCTATTTTAGCAATAAGCGTAGACACCTCTGCGGGGGTTAATTCAGGCATTCTTTCTTTAATAAACTTCGGTAGTAGGACATTTTTGTCTGCACTGTGTCCACCTGTAAAGGAAATATATTGTTTTTGTTCATTGATGGCTGCTTGAATAAGTCCATGTATACCCATAATGGATAAAAGTTCAGGGCTTTCGGGAAACGGTTGGATTTGACCGGAGGGATCAATGACCATAATATTTTCTCCAACGGCAACTTCCCACCTGCCTACCGTTATGACGCTTTCTATGTTTTTGTTGGCCACCTCTGGTTTGGTCCCAACAAAGTAATCCGGCGATTGCAGTGATGCTTGTGGCATTAAGTCCGCAACTCTCAATTGTTCTACCCCAGTGTTTCTGTCCGTGATTATTTTGTCAACTGCCATGTGTTTATCTTATATAAATAGGTTTAATAACGCAATCGTTGAGCTAAGCGGTGCATGATAGGACTCATTACTTTGGTGGTTTCCCGCGGTAACTCCTCAAATTGTTTTGGTACAATCGCTGATTCTTCTCCAAAGTATCCCGCCAACATTGTTTGCATTTGTTGTTGCTCCGTTTCTCCGGAGCCTAACCCAAAGGCAAAAGTGCTGAAAGACGATTTAACTTCTGCGATTTTCCGGGCTAATTCCTCACCGACAGTACCGGTATTCGGACTACCATCAGTAATAAATAGGCCCACACCTTGCATACCCGGAAACTTTCTCCTCGATGATTTTAATTCTGTGCCTATTATTTCCACTGCGGCACCAATATTTGTACTACCTTGAAGATTGTTGGTTCTACTAATCAATTTCGCCTTAATTTTTTGCTCCGGATCAGAGTAGGGTTGATTGGAGTTTTTGAGAATTTCAGCAGAATTACCAAAGAGAATAATTCCCGTAGGTATAGAAAATTCTTCACAGAGTTTTGACCACATGATAATATTTTTAGTTGATTCATCCATTTTAGATCCACCCATACTTCCCGATATGTCTAAGGCTATCCAAACCGTTAAATTGACTTGTTGACTCGGATTAATTTCTTTCCTTTCATAAAATTTATGACTACCAACAGGATATTCTCTGGCGGCCCTGACCGGATCGGGTCGGCCACTGTAATAGTAACCTTCCCGAGTTACTTTTTGCTGTCTTGGGAAGATTCTTCCCAACTCCTGTTTTAATTCCCGATATTGTTGATCAATTTCTTTTTCTAACTGCTTGTACCTGTCGTAATCAACCTCTTCGTCTTCATCAAAACCCTCTTGTTTCATATCATTTAATTTTTTTTGTCTTTCTTTCAATGCTTCTATTCCTCGTTGTCTTTGTTCTGCTTCAACTCTGGCCTGTTCCATCTCCTGCTTTTCTTTGGCAGTCTCTTCTTGTTGGAATTGTTCCAGCTTTTTCTCAGCTTTCTTGATTTCACCCGGGTCGGCTTCCTGAATTTTCGGTAAATACTGGCCAGTATTCTTGTCTTTTTCCATTTGAATTATCTGTGGTGCTTCTTCATTTAGTTTTTCACTTTGTTTTCGGTCGAGTTCAGCTCTAGCCGCTTGTTTCAACTTTTCCTTCCCCTCTTGACCCATGTTCTCAATCATCTGTCTAAGTTTTTCCTTAGTCTCTGGCGACAATTTTGACAAATCCATCGGCTTTCCTTCACCGCTACCAGGTTGTGGTTCGCCCGGTTGTGGCTCGCCTGACTGTCGTTCTCCGCCTTGCTGTCCTTGACCTAATTCGTTTTCAATTTGTTTTCCCAGATTTCCATTTTCACTTTGACTTTGTCCATCCGACTGATTTCCCTGTTCGCTATCTTGACCATTTAATTGATTCATGGCCTCATTCGCTGCCTGTCTCATTTGCTCATCGTCGATATCTGCTTTTTCTAATTCCCTAATAATCGGCCAGATATCTTCTCCAAAGATTTTTGCATTCGTCTGAGCTGAATTGCTTTTAAAAAACCGATCAAGTGCCGGTCTAACTTTATTGGTCACTTCAACAACTCTCGGATCTAACCCTTCAACATCTTTCCCTGTCAACCAATAATTGATGGCATTAACACCAAATTGGCGAGATAACGGATCTTGGGGTAACTGTGGTGATATCTCAGCCATTTTTTGGCTATAACCTTGACGGAAATCTTCCATGGCGGCTTGTGATTCCCCCGCGGCCATAGCATTTACCCAACCATCTTCTGGTCCATTAGCAGCGGACATATAGGTTGAAGGTAAATAACCTTCATCCTTCGCTTTTCTAGCACCTTCAAACAGACTTTTGAAGTCAGAATGTGCTGCATGAGCCGCTTCGTGACGAGTTTTTCTTCTAATCTCAACAGCCGGGTCATGATAGAAATCATTTTCTCGGATAGTAATTAATTTTGGGACTAGGGCTTCTGGCGGCAAATCGTCAAGGTTGTTAACCTTGCCTTGCATATAAGCATCAACCCTTTGGGCATATTTAGAGTCAATTCCGCAAGTCCAAGGTCCTTCACCGGGTAGGGCAACAACCCTCACATCGTGATGACCAGAGAAGACCTTAGATAGCCAAGATACCTCCTTCATCATTGCCCTGGCTTCCTCAGGGGATCGAACCGGGTCCTTTACGCCATCCATTTTGAGTACGGGTCTCAGACCTTCGTCATTTACATTCATAGTTTGTTGCTGATACCTATTTCTATCACAGAATACCTCTAAACCGAAGTGGTGTCATGAAAACACATTATTGTAAAGTTGACCCCATTGTCAAGACAGTAAAATGATCGGGAAATAACTGCGGAGGAGGCGAGATTCGGACTCGCGAGTCCTTGCGAACGCGCGCTTTCCAAGCGCGTGCCATACCACTAGGCGACTCCTCCCATTTATCAAACATGGTATTTTATCAAATTTAGCTTTCAAAAGTCTCCCTTGCCCTGTCAAGGGAAAGGGTAGGGTTAGGGTTTAAGTATTTCTTCATGTTTTCTTTTTGCCTTTTTCAGCAGAACTTTTTCCGAATCATAGGATAATTTCTTAATTATTTCCTCAAAGACCAACCATTCTCTCGACAATACCACTTCGTTATCGTAATATTTTAACCGGCTTTCTTCCGTATATTCCATTAAAAAGAACGTTACTTTTTTAATAATTCTTCTTTTTTCCAATTTATCCCAAATAATATAGTCGTTTGAGCCGATTTTAGTCACAATCTGGCACTTAATTCGGCCTTCTTCTTCTACTTCCCTCAACGCCGCCACTTTTAACACCTCATCTTTTAATAAATGCCCTTTAGGAAATTTATAAACTTCTTTTCTGTCTTTTTCTGCCATGTGGTTGTACTTTTTCGACAGGGTTTTAATAATCAGCCACAAAATCCGCCCGTCCTGTTTTTTAAACACAATTCCCCCGGCCGATCTTTCGTCATAGTAAAGTCCGTTGTCCACTTTTTCTATCATGGTCTATTATACTTGATGTACAATAGGCTATATGAATAAAACATTTCTCACCCTCATTCTTTCTGCTTTAGTCCTCTCCGCCTGTGGCCCCACTGCCTCCACTACCGTCAATAATTCTCCCAGCTCAACGCCAACCAAAACCGAAACATCAGTTGCTAAAAGTCTCAAAGATTTAATGGCCCTTGGCACTGCCCAGAAATGTACCTGGCAGGTTACCGACACTGGTCAGGAGATTACCGGCACTATGCTTATTAGTGGTCAAAAATTCAAGCAGACTATTGTTATTCCCGTACCCTCCGGTCAAACTACCACCACCTACGCTATTAGCGACGGTACTAATCTTTATTCCTGGTCGGATGTTTCCAAAGGTGTCGGCATGAAAATTAATTTGGCCGATGCTCAAAAAAATGCTCCTACCCCCGGTCAAAAGACCGATACTTCTGTTGATTGGAGTAAACAATACAACTACAACTGTTCACCCGCCGTTGTTTCTGATGCTGATTTCGCTCTGCCCTCTGATGTTAAATTCACCGATCTTTCCGAAATTCAAAATTCACTCCAAAAACTGGATCTCGACAAACTCAAGCAACAATTCGGTCAGTAAGTGTTCCCGGTGGGAATCGAACCCACATCACTCCCTTCGGAGGGGAGAATCTTATCCATTGGACTACGGAAACTCGCCTTTATTGTACCAGATCCACTTCTATAACTTGTTTTATTTGGCGGAGGATACAGGGGTTGAACCCCTGCCTACCGGCAGGCAGGTGTTAGGGATTGCTCCCATCCCGACATAGCGGAAGGAGCGAGATTCGGACTCGCGCGGGTTTGCACCCACAGGTTTTCGAAACCTGCGCCATAACCAACTCGGCCATCCTTCCGCTTTATCGGGACGCATGGACTTTATCCGCCTTTGGCGGAGTCCTGCCCACCCTCCTTGGTCCGCCATAGCCTTGGCGACGGCGACCCACTGTGCGCCTACCGAGAATCGGACTCGGATCAACGGTTCCGCAAACCGCTATTCTATCCATTAAACTATGGGCGCAAGCAACAGATTATACCTTAATTTAAGTGAAAAATTAAATTCTTATTTTTGCTTGTCCGTCGAAGCTTTAGCGGAGTCGGATTTATCTTCTAATGGCAATCTCTTCACAAACCACGCCGTCGTCTTATCCACAAAAGTCGGCGATTCCTCAATCATTGGGATTCTTTTTACCACAGTTTCCTTTATTTTTTCTTTATCTTCT
>JAPLYY010000017.1 GCA_026395315.1 Candidatus Shapirobacteria bacterium
GATTGCCTTAAGAAATTAAAACAAAATGGTTATCAAATAACTGCCGTCGAACAGGCTAAAAATAGTATTAATTATCTCAAAGCTAAATATACCAAACCCGTCGCTTTAGTTCTAGGTTCTGAAGCTAACGGTATTTCTAAAGAAACTTTAGGTTTATGTGATCAAATTGTCGAAATTCCCATGTACGGTATTAATAAAAGTCTCAATGTCCTCGTTTCTGCCTACATCATCACCTACGATATTATCAACAAACTCAAGGCCTGATCAAAGGCAACTGACCATTATTATTTATAACTTCATTAATTTCCGTGACCCTATAATGCATACTTTTTAACCAATCCACATATTCTTTTGTCATTGGTGATTGAACCTGACCATCGACAATCACCCTCACAGTACCCGGTTGGTCCGGGAAAGGGAGTTGTGGTTGTCCAAGTATATTCTTATTCTTAGCCATAGCCGATTATAACACCAAATTATGACCTGTCTTAGTGCTAAATTTATAATATTTTTTGACCTATTTTGATCTATTTCCCTGTGTTTGTATAGCCTATCTTTCCACACTATTTGCCTATTGCAAAGCTGTTTTTACCGTCTATAATTAATTTATATCCAAACACTGGATAAATCTTTATGCCTGACACTCAAAAATACACTTCTGAACAAATTGTTGTCCTTGAAGGTCTGGAACCGGTCCGCAAGCGTCCCGCTATGTATATTGGATCAACCGATATCAACGGTTTACATCACTGCCTTTGGGAAGTCATCGATAATTCCATCGATGAAGCTCTAGGCGGTTTTGCCCACAACATTTGGGTAATTATCAACGCTGATGGTTCAGCTACTGTCGCCGACGATGGCCGGGGTATCCCTATCGATATCATGCCCAAATACAAAAAACCTGCTGTCGAAGTTATCATGACCACCCTTCACTCCGGCGGTAAATTCGAAGGTACTGCCTATAAAGTCTCCGGTGGTCTTCATGGAGTTGGTACCACCTGTGTTAATGCTTTATCGAAATATTACGCTATCGAAGTCCGTCGCAACCGCAAAATCTATTTTATTGACTTCGCTCGGGGTACCACTCAAACCAAACTCATGGAAATTCCCGAATCTAAAAACGAACGAATCAAGAAAACTGTTCCCAAAATCATTACCGGCACCACCGTCACTTTTTACCCCGACCCCCAAGTTTTCAAAGAAACCCTCGATTTTGATGACAAAACCATTCTTCATTCTCTCAAAGATCACGCCTATCTTACCTCAAAAGTTTATCTCCATTTCTATGACGACCGCACCGGCTCCGAAAAACATTTTTATTTTGAAGGCGGTATCTTATCTCTTTTACGGGAAACCAATAAAGGTAAAAACCCCCTCCATGAACCTATTTATATCCACCGTTCCGAGGCCGGGATCGACGTTGAAGTCGCTATCCAATACAATGATTCTTTTCAAGAAAACACCCCCTCATTCGTCAATATCATTAACACCCACGAAGGTGGTACTCATCTGGCCGGTTTCAAAACTGCCCTGACTAAATCCATCAAAGACTACGCCGAACGTAAAGAAATGATTAAAAATAAAGACGACGCTATTACCGGTGACGACGTCCGTGAAGGGCTGACCGCCATTATCTCTCTAAAAATGGGCAGTAAAGATCTCCAGTTTGAAGGCCAGACCAAAGGTAAATTAGGCAATTCCGAAGTCCAGCCGATTGTTGCTAAAATTGTCCGCGAAGAGCTGGATATGTATTTTGAAGAACATCCCGATATTGCCAAAATTATTATCGGTAAAGCCCTCTTAACCATCCAAATCCGCAAAGCCGCCAAAGCCGCCAAAGACGCCATTATGCGCAAAGGTGCTTTTGATTCCCTTGGTCTTCCCGGAAAATTAGCCGATTGTCAGTCAAAACGTCCCGAAGAATGTGAAATCTACATTGTCGAGGGCGACTCCGCCGGCGGCTCCGCCAAGCAGGGGAGAGACCGTAAATTTCAGGCTATTCTCCCGCTGTGGGGTAAAGCCCTCAATACCGAAGGCATGCGTTTGGATAAAATTGTCGGTTCCGACAAACTTAAAGATTTAATTATTGCCCTGGGTATGGGCATCGGCGACACTTTTGATATCAATAAATGCCGTTATCACCGGATAATTCTCATGGCTGATGCCGATGTTGATGGCGCCCACATTTCTACTCTGCTGTTAACCTTTATGTTCCGTCATTTACCCGGGCTGGTTGAACACGGTTTTGTTTACATCGCCATGCCGCCGCTCTACCGGATCAAACAGGGTAAAAACATCAACTATGTTTACACCGATGAAGAAAAAGAAACCTTCCTCAAAAAATTACCTGAATCTACCGATAAAATTGACATTCAACGTTACAAAGGTTTGGGAGAAATGAACCCCGTCCAGCTCTGGGACACCACTATGAATCCGGAAACCCGAATCCTTAAACGAATATCTATTGCTGATGCCGTTAAAGCCGACGAAATCTTTCGCATCCTGATGAGTGAAGATGTTCCTCCCCGCAAGAAATTTATCGTTACCCACGCCCATTTAGCCAATTTGGATATTTAAAATATGGCCGACAATAACAATAAAATAGTCAACGATACTCCGGCTTTTATTAATAACGAAGGCAAAATTCTTGACGTCGACATTGTTCCGGAAATGGAAAAATCCTACCTTGATTATTCCATGTCAGTCATCGTCTCTCGGGCTCTGCCTGACGTCCGCGACGGTCTTAAGCCCGTTCACCGCCGCATCATCTACGCCATGAATCAACTGGGATTGTCGGTTACCGGTAAAAACGTCAAATGCGCCGCCATTGTCGGTGACGTCATGAAGTCCTACCATCCTCATGGCGACAGTTCCATCTACATGGCCCTCGTCCGCATGGCTCAGGACTTTTCCATGCGCTATTTACTTGTCAAAGGCCAGGGAAATTTTGGTTCTATTGATGGCGATCCTCCGGCAGCCATGCGGTATACCGAAGCTCGAATGGATAAAATGACTCCGGAAATGGTCGCTGATATTAATAAAGAAACTGTAGATATGATGGACAACTACGATGGTTCTACTCTTGAGCCCACCGTCCTACCCGTCCGTGTCCCCAATCTCTTGCTCAATGGTGCCGAAGGTATCGCTGTCGGTATGGCCACCCGGATTCCACCTCACAATCTCAAAGAGCTCTGTCTTGGTTTAAATCTAATGCTCGATCGCGCCGCTCTGGAAAAAGTTGAAGAGCCTATCGAAATTAATCCTATCTTAAACAAAAATTTAACCACCGTCGAATTGGTTCTTAAACCGGTCCGTGATTTGGAACAGGTCCATTTTAATTTTGAAAGCTCCGCCACTGTCGAAGAATTAATTAAGCTGGTTCAGGGTCCTGACTTTCCCACCTCCGGTGAAATTTACGGTAAACAGGGGATTATTGATATGTATTCCACCGGCCGGGGTAAATTTGTTCTCCGGGGAAAAACCAATATTGAAGAAACCAAATCCGGAAAAATCCGTATTATCATTTCCGAACTGCCCTACCAGGTCAACAAATCCGAGCTGGTTTTAAAAATTGCTGAGCTAGCCCACGACAAGAAAATTATCGGTATCTCCGACCTTCGGGATGAATCCGACCGGCATGGTATTCGTGTCGTTATTGAATTAAAAAAAATCAGCAAACCCAAAAGTATTCTCAACAAAATTTTTAAATATACCGCCCTCCAGTCATCATATTCCGCCAATCTATTGGCCCTTGTTAATGGTGTCCCCCAAACTCTAAATCTCCGTCAGATTTTACTTCTCTTCCTCCGTCATCGTGAACAGATTATTCGCCGCCGGACTATCTTCGACCTTAAATCAAATTATATGCGCTCACACATCCTCGAAGGTCTGAAAAAGGCCTTAGACATTATTGATGAAGTTATCAAAACCATCCGCGCCTCAAAAAGTACTGACGATGCCCGCGATAACCTGATGGCTAAATTCGGTTTCACCGACCTCCAGGCTAACGCTATTCTGGAAATGCAGCTTCGTCGACTGGCTGCCCTCGAACGTCAAAAAATTGACGATGAATATACCGAAGTCGCCAAAATAATTGGTGATCTTACCGCCATTCTCACTGTTGCCAATAAAATGGTCGGTGTCATCAAAGCCGAAATCTCCGAAATTATGGAAAAATTCGGTGATGCTCGCCGGACTAAAATTTATGTCAAAGGTTTAGATGATTTCTCCGAAGAAGATCTGATCCCCAATGAAGAAACTCTGGTCACTATCACCCGTACCGGTTATATCAAACGGGTCCAAAAAGATACCTACCGCACCCAACAACGCGGCGGCGTTGGTGTCTCGGGTATGACCACCAAAACCGAAGATGAAATTGACAATATGCTGTCTGTCGAAACTCACGATGATCTACTTTTCTTTACCAACAAAGGCCGTTGTTTCAAAACCAAAGTTTGGGATGTACCCGAAAGTACCCGTCAATCCAAAGGCCAGGCAGTCATTAACCTGATCAACATTGTCTCCGGCGAAACCGTTCAGGCAGTACTGCCTGTCCGCAAAACCTCTACCGCCAAATACATTCTCCTGGCCACTAAAAAAGGGACCGTTAAAAAAACCGCTCTGGATAAATTTAATAATATCCGTCAAAACGGACTGGCTTCAATTAAGCTCGATCCCGGCGATGAACTTATATGGGCTAAACTGACTTCTGGTAGCGATCAAGTTTTTATGGTTACTTCTCACGGCAAGTGCATCCGTTTCTCCGAAACTGATACCCGGCCCATGGGAAGACACACCCGCGGTGTTAGAGGTATAATGCTTAAAGATGGGGACTTTTTAGTTAGTATGGCTGTCGTCCCTCAAACTTTAACTGCCAATACCTTAGAAAGGCAGGGTCAGAAGTTCTTCCGCCATCTTCTCGGTGTCACCGAAAATGGTGTTGGCAAACGGAGTGATGTTTATCTTTATCCACTACAAAAACGCGGAGGCATCGGTGTAAAAGCCGCTAATCTTTCACCCAAAACCGGAAATATTGTCGCTGCCGCCGTCGTTACCGAAACCGATTCCACCATTCTCTTAGTATCCAAAAAGGGCGTCACTATTAATTTACCCTTAGTAAATATTCCTACTTTATCGAGAAATACTAAAGGTGTCATCCTGATGCGCTTCAAGTCACCTGAAGACAAAGTCAGTGCCATGACCATTTTAGCTAATTAATTATAGGCTCTATTATTTTTATAAAAATAATTAATCATCCCATATTTAAGGTTATTTTGAATACTAAAGAGTAGGGGAGTAACCTTAATATTATAAGACTCATATTATAAGATTACCCCATTTGGCAGTCCTACTTGGTATCTGCTAACATACCAAGTAATTCTATTATTACCCACAAGTAGGGATAAAACGATCTCTGATGATATATTCTATATCAAATTATAGCGCTCACTTTCTATAACCCGAAAACCACCCCCTTATAGGTCCACATCAGTTACACATCCGCCAAATGGCGGACAGGTCGTACACTACTTATTGCCTGAGTGAAATTTCTCATGGACTTCGCGTAATCGGGCATCGGTAATATGTGTATAAATCTGAGTTGTGGCAATATTTTTATGACCCAATAGTTCCTGCACCGATCGCAAATCCGCCCCGGCCCGTAACAAATCAGTTGCCATCGAATGCCGCATAGTATGAGGCGTGGCATCAATGGGAATCTTGGCTAGCCTTACATAATGTTTCATTAGCCTTTGAACCGACCTAACTGATAATCTCATCTTTTCATCATTGGCCGTAATATCATTTTTACCCCGATGGTGGATAAATAATGGTTTGGACTTGTCCATCCGGCTACGTAAATATCTTCCTAAATATTCCGCGGCTTCCTTGCTGATAAACACCAATCTTTGCTTTCCGCCCTTACCAATTATGCCAAACTCCCGCGTCTTTAGGTCAATTTGATCCCGATTTAAACTGGTCAACTCCGATACCCGTAAACCGGTCGAAAACAGTAGTTCCAATATCGCTTTATCCCTTAATCCGTTATTAGTCGATAATAACGGCTGATTCAATAGTCTGGTCATCTGATCTGTATCCAGGAATTTTAAAGAATGATCCTTATTTTTGGGTACTTCCAGCTTTTCCGGTGCCAGGCAAACAATGTCGTTTTTGACACACCATTTTAAGAAAGACCGAAGAGCAATCACATAATATCCCTGGGTTACCGACTTCATTTCTCCGTTAACTCCCGGTAATCTTGATAAATACAGTCTAAAACTCCGTATCGAGTCTTTATCAATATCAGCGATCACTGGTACCGTCCCTTTTTTCTTTTGCAAAAATTCCACCAGCATTGTCAGGTAATGATTATAGTTTCTAATTGTCAATTTTGAAACATTCCTTTCCACCTCCAGATATTCTAAGAATTGGCGCTCCAGTAGGGCTAAATCAACTATCATATCTATAATATACTCCCATTTATATTAAACGTTTGTTCTAAGGCCTCTGGTGAAGTCATGTATATATTATGCCTATTCTTAGGTATATTTTAAAATAGGGGATCCGAAAGTAGGTATTAAGCCTGGACCCACAATCCAAAGTCGAAAGTTCCAACTAGAGGATAAACGTACTTTATTTAAGTCTTCAAATCGTGTTTCTTTTATATTATGTTTTATAATTCGTAATTGTTAACTTTTAATTAATAATTATTTTCACTACTCCCCTCGACTCTCTATTTTAACATAGTCGCAAAAGATACATTGTACGACATAGTGTTTTGGGATACCCCACCACTAGGGAAGTAGTAGTTTACTTCTTCTCTTGTCACGACCTTATCATTAGTGTTTAGACTTTAGTCTTTAGAGTTTTCCTGTCCTATTCTCTCTTCTACTTCTCCCTTCTGGCTTTAGAAGTGATATATTGGCGGTATTTTAGGTTATCCACACAGACTATATCATTGTATATCACCTATTTTCCCCGAGGTCGTGAAAATTATAGGATATAACGTGAAAATATTATAGGCCACTACCCTACTCCTCTACCCCCACCCTTGGCACCAAAAAATTTTTCTGCTATCTCCAATTTGTTGTCACTATCACCGCCAGCACAATCGCCACCGCAATCCAAATATACTGTAGCCAAACCCGTTTAAACAAACGATCCCGAATCGCTGCCTGAATTAACCCTGCCAGCACATAAACTATCGATACTAAATAGACCGAAGATTTAAAAATTCCAATCGGCCAAAATGACAAGACCAATGTAATTTCTGCCAAAGTTAAGCCAGAAACCAATGCATAGGTCCACCGGCTCTGTGTCTTTCCGTCATCAGCCAACTCAATTGCCACCGACCAAAAATGGTACAAAAAGAGTAATACCCCGATCACCCCTACCGCCACAAAATTCAACCACGGACTCATTTTAAATGAATAAAGACTGTTAAACGCCAAAAAAGCCGTCATAATCATGATAATTAATCCTACCGTATAGGCCGCCCGATAAAGCGGTACTGTCCGGAAACCAATTGCCACCCAAAACACATTCTCCACCAAAAACATTATATAAACAATTATCCCAAAGAACAGGCTAATTAGTAAAGTCAACCACCAACTGTTTGGTAACAACACTGCAAACATCCCAAAACTGACAAAAAACAGCACCGGCAAAATTGCCGTCATCATCCGGTTATAAAAATCGGTCGTAAAAATTATTCCCAATCCAAACCAAAAACAAAAAACCATTAATACCACCCCGGCTAATAGTCCAAAATACCTTGATTCATAGGGCAGCGTTAAAAACGACCAAAAACCAATCGCCGAGACCACTGAGGAAATTACATACCTAACTCTCTTGTCCATGATAATCAAAACCGGCAAAAACATTAACCACATCGTCACTCTCTTCAAGTTCATCGATAAAATCCATCATTTTATCTAGTTCTTCCGCCGATTTTAACTCCACCGGCGTTTTGACTCTCATAATTAATCCTGATTTAACCACCATCATCCCCAATTCAGCTGCTTTGTCAGCCACCGCTTTCACCCCATCAACCTTAGTTATCAGATTGTTCTCTTCAATTTCTTCCACTCCAGCATCAATCAATTCCAACTCCTTCTCCGGATCAAATTTCTCCAGTTCCACCTCCCCTACTTTCTCAAATAAAAACGCCACCGAATTACTTTCACCTAAGTTTCCACCATTATTTCTAAATATTAATTTAATCTCCCCCAATGTCCGGTTTTTATTATCGGTTTCAGCGTCAATCATCATTGGTACTGAAAACGGTCCGAAACCTTCCAACAACAATGTCACTAAATTTGCCTTTCTTTCCTCAAATTTCTTAATTAATCTCTCCACATTATCTTTTGGCATGTTCGCACTATGAGCTTTTTCCACTGCCGTCCGTAAAAAAGAGTTTGTTTCCGGGTTAGAATTGCCACCCCCCATTCTGATCGCTGTTAAGATATTTTTAGCACTTCTGGTAAAGGCCTCGCTTCTCTTTTTGTCTTGAGCTCCTTTCCGGTTTTTAATATTGGCCCATTTTGAATGTCCTGACATAATTTCTACTGATTGTAGCTTTGATAGTTTATCATTTCTGCCCACGCCTGGCCAAAATAGATTTCAATTTCTCCGCTCCCCAACTTATCATCTACCGTTGTCTTACATTCCGGAAACATCTCATTTAACCATTCATCTTTCTCATTACTGTTCTTATTTATCACACAAATATTCCGTAAATCCCCATTAATATTGACCACATTTACCACTGCTAACCCCGACCTTTCCAGTGATTTTGTCACAAATGCTCCCAAACCGTCGGAGTTGCTGGCATTTCCCACCGTTATTTTTGTCTCCTGATTAATTAAGCTGGTTTCAGCCATATCTCTTTGCATAACCTCATCAATCACCTCATCCCCGTCAACTGCTGTCAATATTTCTTTTTTTAGTAACCAATTCCCACTATTCCATCGGTAGCGTTTTCCACAATACTCCTTCTGGGTTAAAACCGTAGTTTAGAAATAAGATCTGAGACACTTTGTCTGTTTTCTTTTCCTGTTCCAATAATTTTTTTATTCGATCACTCCGATACCAACCCAATCCACCGGGAATCCACACCTCTCTCTCCCCCGACACCTCCACCAAGTTAATCATTCTTCTTTCCGGTGACACATTAATCATTGATATGCCGTTATCTGTTACCACTGCCAGTCTTAAATCTAAAAATTGGCTATTTTTAGGTATTTTAATTACCACCACCAACAAACCAATTATCAATATCAGAATTATTAAACTATATTTTTTCAGCATTGTCCAAAATATTTTTTAACTCCGGTGCTAAATCCGCTTCTAATATTAATCGTTTTCCGGTCTCCGGACTGTCAACTTCCAGATAATATGCGTGAAGAAAAGGCCGGTCTAACCACTCAACTCTTTCTCCACCGTACTGCTCATCCCCCACAATCGGATACTTCAAATACTTTAAATGAACTCTGATCTGATGTGTCCGGCCGGTTTTCAAATCAGCCTCAATTAAACTATAAATGCGATTATTAATCCGGTATTTACCCAACAATTTAAATAATGTTCTTGCCATCTTCCCGTTTTCCATCACCGTAAAACTATCAAACTGGTAATTTGACCTGCCTATCGGCATTTCCACTTCGGCCTGAAACGGAAATTTTTCCGATACCAATGCTTGATATTTTTTAACGACTCCCCTTTTTTTAAATTGACTCTGTAAATTTGTCAAACTTTTTTCCGTTTTAGCTATTACCAATAATCCCGATGTCCCTTTGTCCAGTCGATGAACTAAACCTTCCCGCCACAATCCATTTGGACGGTTCTCTTTTATCCAATCCTCTATATACTTTTGGCTTTCGACTTTAGACTTTAGACTTTCCCTTGTTGTTACCCAGCCTGTCGGTTTGTTTATCACCAGCATCTCATCGTCTTCATAAATTATTTCGATTTCTTTTTGATTTTCTGCCATAGATATACAATTACTCCAACAAATATCAGCCAATCTGCTAAATTATTGTATAAAGAAGTATACGGTATTCTCCAATAATCTTTTACCCCACCCGTCAGTAACCTTTCCCCCAAATTCAATCCTCCACCAATAACCACCAACAACAATGTCTTTGATTTTTCTTTAATATATAAATAAATTAGCCCTAACCATACCACTAAGACAACTATCTCTACTCCCGGAATTACCCAGCCAAAACTTATTCCCCTGTTTATCATTGATTAGCTCTCCGCTTCTTTCATACAGTCAATACACATTGTTGTTTCCGGTTTAGCCGCCAACCGGTCAGTATCAATCATCTTGCCGCATTTCTCACAAATTCCATATTTTCCGATTTTCATCCTGGTTAATGCTTTTCTTAATTGGACAATTTGTTTTTTAATAAAACCAACTTTAATTTCACTGTCAAAATGACCGATTTGTTCATCTAAATCTTCTTCCATCGAGTTTCGTAAACCCCGGAATTCATCCTTGAACGGATCGGCCTTACTGATATTTTTTTCCGTTCTTTTCATTTTTATAATATTTCTCTCCAACAATTCCCTTATCGGAGCTAAAAATTTTTGCGGGAATCTAATTTTTGTCTCTTCTAGTTTCTTTTCCATATCTCTCCAAGGATAACCAATTGAACTCCGGAAATCAAACTCATAATTAGGTAGAAAACAATCACCCCTAGCCCTTCTTTAAACAAAATAGCTTCAGCCGTCAACAATAAAAAGATAATCACTCCGTCCATCCCAAAAATAAACCCTTTTTTTCCCGACCGGTACCACAAATAAGACCGATATTTCCCCTTAAAAAAGATGGCTAGCGCCCAACCAAACAACATCGTTAAACCAACTGCTAACAATTTTATGTCTTTGTTCCACCACCATTCGTCCAATACGATTATCGCCATTAATCCATAAAATAAAGCGGTAATGTCCTCAATAAAAGACCAAATTTTCCAATTATTTATTCTCGACATCCACCAAATTAATAGTAACACCGCTGCTATTCCACCTTCGTAAATCATTCCGGGTTTTGCCGTCAGATTAAACCATTGACTCACTGTCTCCCATTTACCCCAGTTTAGCAAACCATAAGCTAATCTTGATCCGACAACGAAAGCCAATAAGCTTGCCCAGCCAAATACTACCAATTTTTTTTCATCATAACTCTCCCGCAAATTTCTCCACAGTAAATATAAAAAAAATATTGTCCCCATGACCTTAACTATTCCCAAAATCATAATCTATTTTACCTTATCTTTGTGCCGGGGCGGGGAATCGAACCCCGATGATGTTGCCACCACACGATTTTGAGTCGTGCGCGTCTACCAATTCCGCCACTCCGGCTAACTTTAAAGCTATTATCTCACAAACTACCCTTTTTTCTCCACATCAAAGAAGCTGACTTGTTTACCGTTGAAATACAAATTCATTTGTCCTGTCGGACCGTTGCGGTGCTTCTCAATCGACAGATTGACCATCTCCCGATTATCCTCATCCTCCCGATACAAAAACATCACTACATCGGCATCCTGTTCAATACTCCCCGACTCCCGTAAATCACTCAATCTTGGTTTGCCACCTCTGGCCTCCATCTGCCGGTTCAATTGTGCTGCCGCTAAAATCGGCAGTTTCAACTCCCGGGCTAAATTTTTCAACCCCTGGGAAATTTCCGACACTTCCTGCACCCGATTATCCCGGGAATGCCCATGCATCAGTTGTAAATAATCGACTATAATAAATCTAATCCCCTTGTCCACTTGCAACCTTCTGGCCTTGGTTCTTAATTCAGTTACCGTTAAACCTGGAGTGTCATCTATATATAATGGGGCTTCAGCCAACACTCCCATTGCCTCAGACAACGAATCGAAATCCGGATCCGACAATTGACCCGTCTTCAATTTCCAAGCGTCAATCAACCCCTGGCGTACTAGCAATCGGTCCACCAACTCTTCCTTGCTCATTTCCAGTGAGAACATACACGTTGGCAATTTCTCTTCAACGGCTACATGCCGGGCAATATTCAGAGCAAATGCCGTTTTTCCTACTCCCGGCCGGGCAGCCAACACTATCAAATTGCTATCCTGCATTCCCGCCAACATTGAATCTAAACTGCTAAACCCGGTCGCAATTCCCCGTAGGCCGCTACCCCGCTTTTGTAACTCATCTAGCCGGTCAAAACTAGCCGTCAGTACTTCTTTTAAAGATGTCGGCACCGATTTTAAATGTTTTTGACTCAAGGAAAATATTTCCTGTTCCGCCATATCCAACAATTCCGGTGTCGCCACTCCCTCGTCAAACGCCTTTTCCGTAATCCGGGCCGACGCTGATATTAAATCCCTTTTAGCCGATAATGCCTTGATAATTTGACCATAACTTTCGATATTAGCTGAAGTCGGCACTTCATTGGCCAATTTACTCAAATAAGTCTTCCCACCGATTACTTTCAACGCCTTCAATTCCCGCAATTTCTCCGCAACAGTTACAATATCAATTGGCTGTCTGGTATCAAACAAGGCCACCATCGCCTCATAAATCAGACCGTTACTTTTAGAATAAAAGTGTTCCGGCCGCAAAAATTCCGACACCGCCAAAAAAGCGTCATTATCAATTAAAATTGAACCCAAAACACTGACTTCGCTGTCCCCTGAATTTGGCGGAATTCTTATTTGATCATTAGCCATATATTTTTAGAAGTACCACTTCCATCCCTTCGGGTAACTCCAGCTTTTCCACCTTTAGAGTTTCCACCGGCTCCTTCCCCTCATTATCCGTTTCATCCAAAAAGCCTTTTAAACTGGTACTGCCTTCAGAATAACCGTAAGGTATCACATAATTTGCCCCCAATTTTTTCGCCATCTCCAGTATTATCTTAGTTTTTTTTCCGTTTTCTTCCCCAATATCCAACAATAATACGTCTACTTCCCCTACCCTCTCCATTTTTTTGTCATTAAGCTGTTCGACCAGTGGCGACACCAACCCAATCCTCACCCCATCCACATCAACAATATAAAATAGCCCGGTATCTTCCGTTCTGATTCCGGTAATTTCTATCCCGCCGACCTCGTATTCTCCCGGCCCGGCAACCACCACTGCTTTATCCGTCTCCGTCATTATAGTCTTTGTTTCGGAAAACAAATGAATCCGGGCTATCTGTTTCGTCTCATTCTCCGGGTTGACTAACAATGATTCTTTTTTTCCTTTAATTAATAAAGATTTTTTTCCTAGTCTTTTTATCTCCATGTCTGATTTTAACATTGTCGCCCGTCGGCTGTGGTATCATACTCACAGTCAAATTTATGCTCAAGGACATTATCCTCGCCATCATTCTGGGAACCCTTCTCGGCTTCGGTCTTACCGGAGGTTATTTCGCGGTCAAAAAATCCTCCTCCGTCTCAACCAATCCTCCCCAAATCGTCGCTCCCACCGTTCAGGTCACCTCCTCCACCCCTACTCCGGCTATCTTAACCACCCAAAGCAATCAGATTACTATTATTTCTCCTCAAAACCAAAGTATCGTCGCTAACTCCAAAATTACTGTCAAGGGTTCCACTGCTCCCAATAGTTATTTGATTATTACTACCCAAACTAAATCGTATTATTCTCAAAGTGATCCGGCCGGTAACTTCGCTGTTGATATTGAAATCGACAGCGGTGCCAATTTAATCAGTCTCAATTCCTTCGATTCCCAGGATATCCAAGCCACCAGTACTCTACTTGTTACCTATTCTACGGCTAAAATATAATACTATGTTTTTACTTCCCTTAATCCTTGCCGCTACCATTACCGTCACTCCTCCGCCAACTGGCGGACCTCCTTCACCGACACCCAAAAACTTTGACGAGATTCAAAAAGTCCGTGACGTCGTTCAACAAAAAGTTATGGAAAAATTGCAACAAATTACTCAGCCTGCTCTCACCCAAAAGGGCATCATTGGCAAAATTATCCAAATCGATTCCGCCACTTTCACTCTTGAGTTCCAAAACAATCTCTCTGTCGTCACCTTTAATACTGATACTGTTTTTATTGACCAAAAACGGAATAAAATTACTGTTTCCCAACTTAAAGTTGGTCAGGACATTCTCGTTCTGGGAATTCAACAATCGTCAAGTATTTTTCTTGGTAAAAGAATCGTCGTCACCGATCTGACTGCTATTGAAAACGTTCCTCTGGTTGTCATCGGCAAAATTGTTGACATTTCCAAAACCTCTCCTGTTTTCTCTCTTATTCCGACTAAAAACAAAAATGCCCAATATCAGGTAAAAACTGACGTCAAATCCGAAATTATCAACACTCAAAGTAATAAAATCGCTACAACCGATCTAAAATCCGGCCATAAAATTATTGTCATTCTTACCCCCGATCCCAAAATGGCCAAAACCTATTACGCCGCCAAAATCGTCGATCTTGATTATGCTCTCCCCACTCCTACCCCTACCAAAAAACCATAACCGATATGAAACTTGAAGTATATTGCAACTGTCAAGGGTGTGAATGTTCATTCACAGAAGATTGGCCACAAGAGAAAGAAGAACCATTTCTTACTTTCTATCAATTTTATAAAAGTGAAATTAGAGGCACAAACCGTTTTTCTCTTCACCACGACACTACCAAACCAAGTCTTGAAAATTATCAAGGATCAGTCTACGGCCACGGAGAATTTATAGCCAAAGCATCTACGGGCCAAATTTTTAGGATATTAGCCACTACCAATCGTGCCATTATTAAAGAAGAATAATATTATTTGTGCTACAATACCCTCAATGATACAAGCAATCGTGGTCTCAAATCATCACCATACCTCCAAGTAATTGGCGGTAATTGCTGTATCAAACCACAATCCGCCAGAAGTAGGCGGATTTTTTATGGTGGCTGTAGCTCAGTTGGTTAGAGCGCGTCCCTGTGGAGGATGAGGTCGAGGGTCCGAGTCCCTTCAGCCACCCCATGAAAATTAAAAATTTTCAATTATTTTTACATCAATACCATACCGTGGTCACCAACCGGCGGGGTGTTGTCTTGGCCTAAACAAAAATTTTATTATTAATCAAATCCCCGTAAACCGGGGCTTTTTTTATGCTCCAAACATTTAAAAAAATATGACAGAACAAAATAAAATGGACATATACAATTTTGAACAAACTTCAGGTATTCCGCCTGCAGCTGATGAGCCAACTCGTCGTGACGGCTACAAATGGTCGCTTCAAGATAATTGTTGGATGGTCGACGTTTCTCAAAGCCAAACTAAAAGATTTGAAATAATGTTGGCTCAAAATCCAGAAATACCAGGAATTCGGTCAGCCATAAACAAAGAACGTCAACTTGACGGATATTGCCAACGGTTGGCAGAAAGAAAAGTTGAAGAAAAATTGGCGAAATAGTCTTAAATTGTAGAGACGTTCTGCAGAACGTCTCTACATAAAAATTAAATTAATAATTACAATGTTAAAATAACCTATGAATCAAAAAAATTTACCTCGCCGAAAATTTATTGAAGGCGGGCCTCAAACATTAAAGGGTTTTCGTGATTTTTTACCCGCCGATATGGCGGTCCGAAACTATGTCAAAAATTTATTAATCTCAGTTTTTGAAACTTATGGTTTTGAACCTTTAGAAACCCCAGCTCTGGAATATGCCTCGGTTCTTAAAGGTAAATACAATTCAGAAACTGACGAAAAGTTAGGCTACTTTTTTAAAGACAATGGTGACCGCGAAGTTGGTCTCCGCTACGACTTAACTATTCCTGTTGCCAAAGTTTTAGCAATTTACGGTAACCAAATTCTCCTACCCTTTAAACGCTACCAGATTCAATCTGTCTGGCGAGCTGACAACACTCAAAAAGGCCGTTATCGAGAATTTATCCAGTGTGATATAGATACTTTTGGCACCACCTCCCCTCTTGCCGACGCCGAAATAATTTCTATTATCTATACCGCCACTCAAAAATTAAATTTTAAAGAATTCACCATTCGCCTAAACAGCCGTTCCGTCCTCTTGGATACCTTGGCCAAAAACGGCATCAATGACAATCAAAAAACCGTGCTACAAAGCCTCGACAAGTTCCAAAAAATAGGCCAAGATAGAGTAAAAAAAGAGCTCATTTCTAAGGGTCTTAATATTACCCAAATTGACTCCCTTTTTGACTACATCAACAAGGCAAAACCCGACGACCAACTCCAACAAGTTTTTGCCGCCGTCAAATCATTTGGTATTCCGGAAACTTTTTACACTTTCGATCCAACCCTCGTCCGCGGCTGCGATTATTACACCGGTACCATTTTTGAAACAGTTGTTAAGCAACCCTCAATTGGTTCCATTGGCGGTGGTGGTCGGTACGATAAATTAATTGAAACTCTCGGCGGACCTGACATTCCTGCTGTCGGCTACAGTTTTGGTTTTGAACCCATTATTGACGTTATCAATGAACTCAATCTCCTCCCCGATCTTCCCAAAACCAAAACTAAAATTATGGTGGCCAATTTTGGTCCGGAAACAATTAACGATTCTCTCAAACTAGTTTCTCAACTTCGTCAAAATAATATCGCCTCCACCTTTTATCCCGACACCGATAAATTAGGCAAGCAATTCAAATATGCCGATTCTTTAGGAATTAAATATGTTGCCGTCATCGGTCCCGACGAAGCCAAATCTAAAACTGTTACTCTAAAAAATATGACCACGGGAGAACAAAAAACCGTTCCTGTCAGCGAAATTAGCAATAATCTGATATAATCAACCTCATGAAACCCGCTATCCATCCTACCTATCATGACGACTGTCAAGTCTCCTGTGCCTGTGGCAATAAATTTACCACCGGTTCCACTTTGGAAAAAATCGACGTCGAAGTTTGTTCCAAATGTCACCCTTTCTTTACCGGTCAACTAAAATTTGTTGATATTAAGGGAAGAATCGACAAATTCAAGGAAAAACAAGCCCAAGGTGTTGCCTACGCTGCTAAAAAAGCCACTACCAAAAAAACAGTCAAAAAAGAAAATTAGCTAACGGGAGATTATTATGCCCACCATTAATCCCAATATAGCCATTCTCGAATTTCGTCCCGGACCCGGCGGTGATGAATCTTACCTCTGGATGGATGACCTCATGAAAATGTACAGCCGTTACGCTGCCAAGGTCGGCTGGAAAATATCTCAGCTCGATGATAATCTCATCAAAATCAGCGGCCTGGGGGCCTACGAACAACTTAAATGGGAAACCGGTACACACCGGGTCCAGCGGATCCCGGTTACCGAAAAACACGGCCGGATTCAGACCTCCACCGCCGCCGTCGTTGTCCTTCCCGAAATCACCTCGCATGACATCATCATTAACCCCGACGATGTCGACATGACCGCTTCCCGCGCCGGCGGCCATGGCGGTCAAAATGTTAACAAAGTTTCCACCGCTGTCCGCATTCTTCACAAGCCTACCGGCTTAACTTTTTCTGTCCGCGAAGAACGCAGTCAACAACAAAACCGGGAAATCGCCATGGATCTGCTCCGGGCTAAACTCTGGCAAATGGAAGAGGACAAAAAAACTACTGCCCAGGGTTCTACCCGCGACAAAATTGGCCTGGCCATGCGGGCCGACAAAATCCGCACTTATAACTATTCCCGTAACCAAATCAAAGACCATCGGATCGATAAAGAATTTAATCTTCAAAAAACTCTCGACGGCGATATGTTTGATATGCTCTTAGAACTCACCGCCCTCGACCAACCCGAAAAAACTAATTAAATTTATTGTTTCTTTTCCAACTTCACCGTCAAATCAATTTCTTTTCCATTGCGGAAAATTTTCAAATCAACCGTATCCCCGATTTTTTTATTGTTAATATAAGTCGCCAAAGGAGTGGTGGCGGCATCAATTAATTTCTTACCGTCGATTTCCGTAATGATATCTTCTGCCTTAATTCCGGCTTTTTCCGCCGAGCTTCCCGGCACGACACTTTGAACTAATGCCCCCGCCGGCACATCGTTAAGTAAAGCCGCCTGTTTACTGATCATTTGATACGACACTCCCAAAAACGGCCGGTCAAACTCCCCTGTCGTCTTAAAATTATTGATTGAAATTTTAACAATATTTATCGGTAAGGCAAAACCAATATTTTGACCCGATTGGGACACGGCTGCATTAACCCCAATCACCTCTCCCGATAAATTTAACAACGGCCCGCCGGAATTGCCCGGATTAATGGCCGCGTCAGTTTGAATCACATTGTCCAAATTTTCTGATCCCTGAAACGGACTGCCGGCGGTAATCGCCCGCCCTAATCCCGACACCACTCCCCGGGTCACCGTCGATCTGAATTCTCCCAAAGCCGTGCCAATAGCAATCACTGTTTGCCCCACTTTCAATTTATCCGAATCTCCCAATACAATCGGCGTTAGCCCGGTAACATTAACCTTAAGTATAGCCAAATCATTAACCGGGTCCCGATAAATATTTTGCACATCCAACACTTGATCCTTACCGATGACCACCTTGTACTTTGCAGTTGTATCTGCCACCACATGTTTATTGGTCACAATTAATCCGTCGGCACTGATTATAAATCCGGTGCCTATATCCTGAGTCGTATTTTGGTTTTGGCTGGGACTCGGTTGCGCCGGCATTCCGAAAAACTGCCCAAAAAAATCCATTCCACCAAACGAATTTTGGTTTACCGCCTTGACCATCGACACCGTCACCACACTGGGAGTTGCTTTCTGCACCACATCAACAACTGTTGACTCTTCATCAATAATTTGTTTTTGAGTATTTGTCACCAAACTCACCGTCCCTTTATTCAACTTCGTCCCTAAAAATACTGACCCCATCATTAAACCACCAATTAATATTCCAAATAACAATCCTTTTAATGTTTTTTTGTCCATATTATTAATTTTTATATTAATAACTGAAAAATTACTGAAGTAATACCTGTATAGCTTTATCTAACTGATTGTCCTCTTTGCTATCACCAGTAGGCTGTACATATTTTACTTCCACATCCGGTTTTACCCCAACCTTGTGAATATTCGAACCATCCGGCAGCAGCCATTTAGCAATGGTGACGTGTAATCCTGAACCGTCCGGAAAATCCTCCGGCTGTTGCACTGTACCTTTACCAAAAGTTAACTCCCCTACCAATTTACCCCGGTTATAATCCTTTAGCGCCCCGGCTAAAATCTCCGCTGCTGAAGCCGATCCGCCATTAACCAATACCACCATTTTATCGTTTAATAATTTTCTTCGACCCGGATCAACATCATATGTTTGTTTACTTCCATCAGCCGACGCCTGAGTCACAATTGTCCCATGGTCGATAAAATCAGAAGCCACCAACACACTGGCTTGTAAAAACCCGCCCGGATTATTTCTTAAGTCCAATACTATTCCCCCATAATTGTTCCCTGACTTTGCTTTTTCAGACAAAATTTTATCCACCATCATTGGCCATTCTTTATATATTTGATCACTAAACTTATACAACCTCACCCAAGCCACTTTCTTGTTATTAACCTCTTTCCACACCAGTTCCGAGCTGGCCACCACAATATTATCTAGTTTCATAGTCACGTCAAAAGTATCCTTTTTACTTTCCCGATACAATTTCAAAGTTACCTCAGTCCCAATCTTCCCCCGAATCAAATCCACTGCCTCGGTCAAACTTATGCCGGTAGTATCTGTGTCTACATTATTGGCTTTATCAGTAATTTTTAAAATTAAGTCCCCCGCCAACACTCCGGCTTTTTCCGCC
>JAPLYY010000113.1 GCA_026395315.1 Candidatus Shapirobacteria bacterium
CATCAAAGAAACAAATATAAAAAGGAATGTGTAACAAAAGCAAAAATAAAAATTTTAGAATATATTATGTTGAGGCCGGAGGAGATATTCAAGTAAAAGGAAAATTGTGGAGAATTGGAATTAGAAATCCGTTTAACCGGAAAGAAAATGTCAAAATTATTGAAGTCAGAGATGAAGGAGTAGCCACTTCGGGAACCTATATCAGAGGCCAGCATGTTTACAACCCTTTCGATCCGGACAGAAAAATTACCGACGTTATTTCTATAACCGTCATCGGGCCAAACATTTATGAAGCTGACAGAGTGGCGACGGCCGCTTTGGCCATGGGAAAAAAGGGAATTGAGTTTATCCAAAAGTTAGACCAGTTTGCCGGGTATATGATTGACCACGAGGGAGTAGCAATTTACACCAATAATTTTGAAAAATATGTGGTCAAAAATTAATCAAAAAATCGATTTTTATCTAAATCAAATTACCATGTACCGGCTGGTATTGTATTTTTTGATACTGCTACTACTGATGGCGACGTGGCTGGCAGCCTTTGGCATTCTGCCTTATAGCCCGTTAGCAATTATATTATCGACTGCTTGGATAACACTGGTAGGTTTAACAGTCAACGATATTTTTTCATCGGTATTTAAAGTGCCAGCGAATGTGGAATCAGTGTATATTACAGCATTAATTTTGGCGTTGATTTTGTCGCCAATGAAATCGTTTAACGATTGGTGGTTTTTGGGATTTGCAGCAGTGCTGGCGATGACATCTAAATACATCCTGGTTTTAGGTAAAAAACATATTTTTAATCCGGTAGCAATTGCAGTAGTATTGACAGCTTTTGCAGTCAATCAATCGGCCAGCTGGTGGGTGGGCAACCAGTGGATGGCACCGGTGGTACTAATTGGTGGCTATTTGATCACCAAAAAAATAAAACGGGAATATTTAGTGGGAAGTTTTTTATTAACGGCAACAGTAGTAGCAGTTGGGTTAGGGGCTAATCTAAGTCAGTTGTATCTTCATTCATCATTACTGTTCTTAGCCGGAGTGATGCTGACCGAACCGTTAACCAGTCCGCCGACCCGGAATTTACAAATAATATTTGGCGGTCTGGTGGGGTGGTTATTCGTGCCACAGGTTCACTTTGGCAGTTTGTATTCAACTCCGGAATTAGCCTTAATAGCCGGAAATATTTTTAGTTACATCGTGTCACCAAAATACAAATTAGTGTTGAAACTTAAAGATAAAATTGAGATCGCTCCAAATACTCTGGATTTCGTTTTTGAAAAAGAAAAAGGGTTTAATTTTATTCCAGGTCAATATATGGAATGGACACTGCCAGGAGATAAAAGTGATAACCGGGGGAACCGGCGGTATTTTACTCTGGCGTCGTCACCAACTGAAGATAATATTCGATTGGGAGTTAAGTTTAACAATCCAGGTAGTAGCTACAAAAAAATAATGCTGGAAATGAAAGACGAAACAGTGGTGGCCAGTCAACTGGCGGGAGATTTTACATTACCAAATAACAGCAAGGAAAAAAGTGTATTTATAGCCGGGGGTATTGGTATTACTCCATTTAGAAGCATGATTAAATATCTGCTAGATAAAAACGACAAAAGGGATATTGTTTTAATTTACGCCAATAAAAATAAAAATGAGGCTGTTTACCAAGAGATATTTGATGAGGCTAAAGCTAAATTAGGGATTAAAGTGATTTATTTTTCAACCGATAGCGAGGGCCATTTCAATAAGGAAAATTTAAAAAAGATGGTGCCAGATTATCAGATAAGAAAATTTTACATTTCCGGAACTCATGGATTGGTAGCAGCAACAGAGAATTTATTAGCTTCAATGTCGGTAAGTGAGGGAAAAATTAAGACTGATTATTTTCCCGGTTTTGCTTGAGAAGATTGGTATACCAAAGAATCTGATCGATCATATCGGTGGCAGATTTTTCCAGAGATTCAGTTTTAAGATTACCGGTTTCATCGAGTAAATTCCAAAAGGCCACAATATTGACTGAAGTGCGGACAGGAATCATTTTTAGTTCGATAACAACTTCTCGAAGTTGTTCAATGGAACGGGCACCGCCAACACCACCGTAAGAAACAAAGCCAACCGGTTTGTTGTTCCACTCAGCATAAACATAGTCGAGAGCGTTTTTTAAAACGGCAGGGTAACCATGATTGTACTCGGGGGTAACAATAATATATCCATCAGCAAGGCTAATTTTGTCAGCCCAAGCACGGGCGGCAGGTAAAGTATAAACACCCTTATTATAGTAGTTTGAAAATCCAGACATGATCAAGAGTTAGTGAATCGGAATCGTAATGAGCAAGTCCTATATTTATGAAATTGTTTTTTTGAATCACAATTTCGGAAGCGATATTTTTAGGATCGGTGAAGGCAATAATTGAAGATGATTGGTGATAAGTTAAAAATTCTGTGATAGCCAAACCTATACCGTCACTAATTTGACCGGGTTTGGCCGGGGGATATTTAGCATAACTAATTTCCCAAACATTTTCAGGAATGGATAAATGAGCCAGTGATAACATTTTTAGTTGTTCTGAAGCAACAGAACGGAAAGTTATCCAGCCTTGGAGCTGATCAACTTCGGTTTGATCGACATAACCTTTGAGTCCAGAAATGCCATAAATAAAATAATCGTGTTTGTCGGTAATAAAGTCCAATAATTCTTCGTCGGAAATGGGAATTCCGGCCATCCAGCAAAGAACGTGAGGATCGCGATCAATAATACGAATACGGTCAAAATCAATTGGATTGTTTGATAATATTTTACGAATAGAGCAATGATAAGGGAAATTGACGGCCACGGAAAATTATATCATTAGTTTAAATAGCCAAGACCGGGGCCGGTGTTGCCTTCCAAAAGATAAGTATTACCATGATTGCTGGTAATAAAATCAAGCGCATAGAGTGAATATTTCTTATTTAAAATTTCGGCGATTAAATTTGATTTGACTATCAGTAAAGGAGAAATTTCCGCTAAAGAAAGGTAGGTCAGCAAACCACCTTGATGCTCGTTGCAGCGGAATTCACCTGCGGCCGCAACACGAATGTATGATTGAACTATTTGCCCCATAAGATAGACAAGACGGATATCGGTTGGGGCGGAAATGGAGGTAATAAATGGCTGAATTATGAATGAAATATGGGGATTTTTATTGGCAGTGGCTAACATGGATTTGAATTGATCTGATTTGAATTTATAGACATGATGACCCCCGGCACCAAAACGATCTTTCATAATAATATCGTCAGTAAAGTCGTTCGAATTTGAGCAGTGAGGTAACAAATCGGTCAACGATCGACAGGAGTCATCAATACTTTGAAGACTATCGACATCTAAAGAAATTGTGGGAATGGCATATTTGGATAGGTTTTCGTAAGTAAGCTGTTTATCAAAAAATAGATTATATAGATCCGGATCGTTGAACGGTTTAACTGAAGTTTCGGAAAATAATAGTTGACGACGGGATTTAATCCCCTTTTTAGTCGGTGAAAATTTGTCAAAAATTAAGGAAGAATAACAGGGAGAATTGACTTTTTGCCATTTTTTATTTTTATATATCCAAAAACATTGACAGGTTCCCGGTCCAACAATATCAAGAGAGGTGGTAAAGCCAGCATTAAGTTTAAACTGATGACAGATTTCTAAAAAATAACCGTAAACGGTGTTATAAGAAATGTTATTGGGACTAAACGGAAAAAGGGCAGTTGAGCTGGAAGCACTAGAAGCAATTTTTTCGTTGTAAACAATTAGAACATCGAGACTGGTTATCCTATATTATATCATACTAGCGATTATCGTTAATTACTCCTTAGACCAAGTCGCGGTGGATTTGGTGGTAGCGGTTTTTTGATAACTAACAATTCTCATCTCTAAATTGGCACAAAGCCTTTGTGTTTTTAAAATCTTGGGAAGGGTACCGTTTTGAATAGCTCTGGCTAATACTTCAGAACTAAGATGTTTACTCCACTCACCACAAGCACCACAGGGGGCGAAACCATCACCTGAATAACAACCTTGAAGTCCTGTTTCTTTATTGGTATTGTTCATCGTCGTTAACG